>JAOUET010000031.1 GCA_029858605.1 Coriobacteriia bacterium
CGATGACACGCATGATCTCCTCGATCGAAGTACGCCCCAAACGCACCTTCTCCAGTCCGTCCTCGCGCAGCGTGACCATGCCTTCTGCGACGGCGACACGCTTGATCTCTTCGGTCGTCGCTTCATCGACCGTCAGCCGACTGATCTCCTCGGACACCAGTAGCACCTCGTGCACTCCCATTCGGCCACGGTAGCCGGTTCCTCCACACTTCTTGCAGCCGACCGCCTTGTAGATGACTTCGGGAACGTTGTCAGCCGGGTAGCCTGCATCGACAAGCACCTGCGGCTTTGGCCGATACTCTTCCTTGCAGTCCTCGCACAAGCGGCGTGCGAGACGCTGAGCGAGGATGGCGTCCACCGCCGAGGAAACGAGGAAGGGCTCGACGCCCATCTCCACCAACCTGGTGATCGCACCAGGCGCGTCGTTCGTGTGCAGTGTGGAGAGTACGAGGTGTCCGGTGAGCGCGGACTCGACTGCAATCTGAGCTGTCTCTTTGTCCCGAATCTCGCCGACCAGGATGATGTCCGGACTGCAACGCAGGAACGAGCGCAGTGCACGCGCGAAAGTCAGGTTCGCCTTCGTGTTGATCTGGCATTGGTTCACCCCCGGCAAGCGGTACTCGACGGGGTCTTCGGCTGTAAGGATGTGCTTCTCGGGAGAGTTGAGAACGTTGATGGCGGCGTAGAGAGAGGTGGACTTCCCCGAGCCCGTTGGGCCGGTCACCAGTATCGCGCCGTACGGTTTGCGGAACGAACTCTCGAATCGCTCGAGAGAAGCTGAGAGGAAGCCGAGATCCTTGAGTTCGAGCAGGATCGAGTCCTTGCGCAGGATACGCAGAACGACACGCTCGCCATAGACGGTCGGAAGCGTTGAGACTCGGAAATCCATGGCGTGCCCGCCGGAAGTCACGGCACAGTGACCATCCTGTGGTTTGCGCGATTCCGCGATGTCCATGTCGGCCATGATCTTGAAGCGGCTGATGACCGATGCCTGGACGCTCTTCGGACTCCTCATGACCTCGTGGAGCACGCCGTCGACCCGGTAGCGAACGCGCAGATCCGCTTCTTGCGGCTCTATGTGGATGTCGGATGCACGCTCGGAAACGGCTTTCTGGATGATGTAGTTGACCAGCTTGACGATCGGTGCTTCCGAGGTGACATCCGTGAGTTGCTCGAGCTCGTCCTCGTCGAGCTCGTCCGTCCCCGCGAAGACATCCTCTTCGGCATGCTCCGCCACCTTGTAGTACTCATCCACGGCCGCGATGATGTCGTCCTTCGTGGAGATGGCGGGCTTGATCTCATAGCCCGTGATGATGCGAAGGTCGTCCAGCGCAAGAACGTTCTGGGGGTCGGCCATGGCGACGACCAGCTCGCCCGACTCGGTGATCTCGACGGGCATTAGAATGTACCGCTCGGCGAGCTCCTGCGGGACGATCGCGACGGCATTCGGCTCCGGGTTGCGCTCTGAGAAGTCAATGTACTGGATGCCGATCTGCGTCGCCATCACCGCAAGGATCGCTCCCTGCGTCGCGTACCCTAGATCCACCAGCACCCGGCCGAGCGGACTTCCGGTAGCATTGTGGACTTCCAGCGCATCGGTGAGCTGTCGCTCGGTGATGATACCGGCTCGCATTAGAAGCTGGCCGAGTCTTTGTCCTGCTTCAGCCACGGCTCGAAACCTCGTCGTCTGGATAGGATCGGTGTTGCGTTCGCGCAGGGGTGACGCTGCACGACATTCATCCTACGACAGATTCGGCCCCTCGGCCTATCCCTTGTGGCTCAGGAGCCGGATGTGGCCCGTCTCAAGTCGTCGAACAGCACGCCGGCGTACTTCTGGAATAGGTCGTACGTACGAGTGCCCTTCTTCACGCCGATACGCGATTCGCCAAACCACATCTCGACCGGGGCCACGAGCACGTGTTCCGCGACCGCATCCAGGCGCTCCGGGCCTCCGTCCTCCCCACCGGCCGCCGGCGCATGCGTGACCGATAGTCCGACGTCTCTCGCAGCAGCCGCGGACGTCGCTGAATCTGACTCCCGAAGGTCGACTTCTGCGGCCACCTTCGCGGGCGGCGGCGGTTCGGTACGTGGCGCGGAAACCGATACGGGAGGCCGCTCGCGCTCCGTCGCCGACGGTGTGGGCGGCACGGGCTCCCCTTCATGCACGACCGTTCGCGGCCGTTCCTCCAACGTTGATTCTGTCGGAGCAGTGCGAGGTTCGGATACCACGGGCTGCGGGACCACGGGTGACACGGGTGGTGCCGTGTGCTCGGCCGAGATACGTTCCGGCCCGGAACCATCGCCGACGACAGACATTGGTTCGCGCGCGGACTCGACCATCGGCTCCGAGGTGGGCTCAACGGGTGGGGCAACCACGGGACGCGGAGTGTGCTCGACAACCGGCTCCAGAATCGGTTCTGTCATCGGCTCCGCGGCCGCGTCTACCATGGCGACTGGAACCGGCTCCACCACTGGGACGGGCTTCTCCGCCACGGGCGTGAAAGACGGCTCCGCGTCAGCTACCGGCTCGCGTACCGAATTGGCTGAAGCATCCGAGGGTTCAGCGTCCCGAAGTTCCTCGACGAGGGAAGCTAAACGTTCCATCTCTGCCTGCCCTTCGGATGCGCCTTCTGTCGCCGCGGCAGGAGTTGCATCCTCCGTAGCCGTCGAGACTTCGACAGGAGCACTCGACTGTACTTCGGCAGAAGGTGGCGCAGGTGGCCCGTCAGCTGAAGGCGGCCCAGGTGGCACGTCAGCTGAAGGCGGCGCAGGTGTCACGTCAGATGAAGGCGGCGCGGGTGGCACGTCAGGAACGGCCGAAGCAGGGACGATCACCGGGGCCTTCGACTCACTCACCGGTGGACGAGACGAGGGCGCACTCGCCGCGGTGGCGATCGTCGCATCTTTGGATGTCCGCACCTCGGCAGCGGGCGATTTCGGCTCCACCTTCTCCGCAGAGGGAGCCACAGGCGCTGCAGCCGCGTGGACGACAGGCGCCGAAACCACGCCGGTTCCGGCGCTCTCAGTCGAGCTATCGGGTCGCCACTCCCCCTTGCGCAAGGGGGCACTCAATGCCGTCGCGAGACCGCTCTCCGAATCTGCAAAGAGGTCCTTGTGACCCCTGTCGCGCTCTGAAGCAGCGGGCATGAGCGCCGGCCATTCGATCTCGACACTGCTGTATCCCTCGGCCCCCTCCGACTCCCGTCTGGAGCGAATCAGCGCAACGAGCAGGACGACGAGGGATATGAGCACTACGACCAGCGTACCGCCAAGGATGAGCAGCCGCGTGTCCATTCCCTACCCCATGCTCTCCAGGATTTCGTACAGCAGTCCGAGAAGGACAGCCTTCACTGAGTCCTTGTCGCGCGCATCGACCGGAAGAAGCGGGACTTCTTCGGCCAAGTCGAGCCGTTCCCGGACGCTGCGAAGCTGATTGACGTCGTCCGCAGCTACCTTGTTCGCCGCCACCACAAAGGGCACGTCGGACATCTCTCTGAAGAAGCCGATCATGGAGCGAGCGTCTTCAAAGGAATCATCGTCCAGGGCATCGACGAGTAGCACGAAGCCCAGCATGCCTTCCGAGAGAGTCTCCCACATGAACGAGAATCGCTCCTGTCCTGGAGTGCCGAACAGGTAGAGAACCACGTCGTCGGAGACCGTGATGCGCCCGAAATCCATTGCGACTGTGGTCTCGCCGCCGCCTTCGCCCGAGAAATCGCTCACCTGTCGCTCCGTGGACAGGACGGTGATCTCGCTGACCGCCTTGATGAAGGTGGTCTTGCCAGCGTTGAACGGGCCGGTGACGACGACTTTGACCGATTGCATGCACTCGTTCTTTCTCTAGAGGTTCTCTATGCCCTTGATGATCTTGAGTACGAGATCCTTGTCTACAGTCTGGTCCCGGCGCAACTCCATGGGCTGCCCGGGTTCCGGTATCTTGTTCACGCTCGCCGAAGGCCTCGATCGCCCGCCTGCGCCTGTCAGCGCAGAAAGCTCGTCGCCCAGCCCGCTAGATAGACCGACGTCGAGCCCATCGGTGGAGATGTCGGCGAGGAAGGCATCCGTGGAGATGACACCGGCCGAAGGAGCACCGGCTTCGCCGAGCTCTTCGTCAAAGTTCGATGTCGCCACGATCTCAGGCGGCTCCGCTTCTGCCTCCTCTTCCAACGAGGAGAGAATGTCCGATAGATCCGGCGCGCCCTCCCCCTCTGAGGGAACCTCGATCTCGGCCTCGATCTCGGGCTCGGGCGTGATGAACTGGACTTCCGCTTCCGCCTCTTCGGGCGCGAGACCGAGCTCCGCGACCACTTCCTCCACGATGCCCTCAGGTGTGGGCTGTTCGACCGCGGGCACCGCCTCCGGCGCCTGGACAACCGCCGAATCCTCGTCGACGGCAGAGGGTGGCGCTGGCGCGGCTTCCTCGACAGGCTCCAGATCTTTGAGAAACGCCTCGAGTTCGGCCGGGGCCTCGAGGATCATCGGCTCTTCCGCTTCGCCGGCGGCTTCCATGCCGGCCGGGACTTGCGGCTCGAGACCCGGGGCTTCTTCTGCCTCGGGTGCGAGCACCTCTTCGGCGGGAAGCTCGCCAAGACCCAGCGCCATTAGGTCTGCCTGGAAGTCGCCTGCCGCCTCTTCCTCGGGCACGGGCTCCGCAACGGGTTCCGCAAGCGACGGTTCCTGGACCGCGGCAACCGGTTCGCTCGGTTCGAGAACCGGTTCCGGGGCTGCTGCCGCCTCTTCGATCTCCCCAGGCGCTTCTTCGGCCGGTGCTTCCAGCACGGCCTCCATCATCTCCTCGAAGATCGCCATGTCCTCGGCCGTAGCCTCTGCGCCAGTCCCGGGAACAAGGAACTCGGGGACCTCCGGCTCGGGCCGCTCCTCGACCTCGGCTGCCTCGACCTCGGCTGCCTCGACCTCGGCGGCCTCTTCGACGGCCTCTTCGACGGCTTCCTTCTCGGACTCGATACGTGCCTTGGCTTGCGCAGCGAGAGCTTCCTCTCGAGCGATGGCCTCTTGCGCGGCCTTCTTCTGGACCTCCGCCTCTTTGGCGCGAATCCCTTCGAGGAGCTTGTCGCGCTCAGAGCGCTCGGCTCGCAGCCGCTCGACTTCTTCGTCTTCGGCCACCTCGAGCAGCCCTGCGGAGAACAGACCATACATGATTCGAGAGACCTCGAAGTCGGTCCGGTTGGTCTGCCGTGCGAGTTCGGAGACCGACCGCGTGCCATCCACGAGCAGCAGCAGGTTCCACTCGATAGGCTTCAGCGAGATCTCGAAGGTACCCTCACCAGGGGCGGTGGCCATCTTGAACACGATGTCCATGGACGGAATCTTCTTCTTGATCCGAGTCCACTCTTCAAGACGACGGCTGCCCTCCATGATCACGTTCTCGATGGAGACCGACAGTCCGATGTCCTCGTGCACCACGTCGGGAAGCAGCTCGAAGTCGAACTCTCCCTCGTCCCAACGCATGAGATCGAAGATGGTGTCTTGGATCTGCTCTTGGACGAAGGCCTCCAGGACCTTCTCGGTGGTGTATCCCTCGTCGACGAGAATCTGGCCGAGGCGACGAGCGCCCTCAGGTTCCGCCTCCCGGATATCCAACGCCTTGGCCAGGGCGCTCGGCGTGATTCTGTTGGCGTGGACCATGCGCTCGCCGAGCAGCTCGCCGTGCCAGTTCGACTGCGCGAAGAATACCTCGCCGTCGCGGAACCAAACGCTACCTTCCGCCCCGTCGGCACGCTTGATGCGCAACACACCCGTCTTCTTGCTGAACGTCACCAACTGGAAGACGTCGGGAAGACTGAAGTCTTTGAGATTGCCGCGAAGCGCCATCGGCTATCTTCGTACCCTTCTCACGTCTAGCGACGAATACGTTCGTCTAGCCGAGAATCTCACCGATTGCAGCGGCTGTCGCCTTCATGTCGTACAGCACGAGTCCTAGCTTCGCTTCCGACTGAGCCAGCGTCGTCAGCACGGCCCTTGGACCGGCAGCGATCAGTACGACGTAACCTTCCGCGCCCTCTATGAACACCTGGGTCAAGTGTCCTCTACCGAGCTCCGCAGCAGCTCTCTCGCCCAGACCGAGGATCGCCGCCGACATGGCGCCGACGCGGTCTTCCTGCATACCTTCCGGCATGGCGGAAGCCATGGTGAAACCGTCCATACTTACCAGGGCCGCCGCCTGGATGTCCGGTGAGTTCAGCATCAGGTCGTCAAGAGCACCAGCCAGTCTTTCCTCTCTGGTGGGTGGTCTGACCGTCGTCTGCGGACGACTCTCGGCAGCCGGGCGCGAAGGCGTCGGGGCGGGAGCAGGCGCCGAGGCGGGCCGAACCTCACGCACGGGCTGATCAGGAGCCGGGGTGGTCTCCTTCGCCGCCTGCCGAGGCTGCGCCTGGGCGGACGGCTGCGGCACGACGACGGGTGCCGAAATGAGTTCGTCTTCTTCGTCAACTAGTTCGTCGTCGACGTCGCTGATGAAGTAGTCGCCGATACCGTGGTCAGCCATGCTCGTCTTAAACCTCCCTGGCCAGAACCGGTGCGAGCGAGCGCGGGCATGCGCAAACAACCCGCCCTGGGGCGAGCAAGTCTAGTCTCTCACGAAGATTGGGCGGGCACAACCGACGTTGCCGCCCTACCTGCGGATACGCGGCAATCCTGCTTGCCTGCGCTCAAAACGACGCAGCGGTCGGCTAGACGACGACGCGAAGGATCTCCTCGATGGACGTCAGGCCCATCTTCACCTTCTCGAAACCGTCGTCACGCAGCGTGAGCATGCCCTCGGATACGGCCTGGCGCTTGATTTCGTCGGCGGAAGCGTTCTCGACCGTCATGCGCTCGACGGCCTCGGATATCGTCAAGACCTCGTGCACGCCCATCCGACCCTTGTAGCCGATACCTCCGCACTTCTTGCATCCTCTGTGCCGATACAGCTTCGGAGGATTCCCCGGCTGGAACGGGAAGCCGATGCGCTTCAGCGCGTCCTCTTCGGGGATGTACTCCTCCTTGCACTCGGGGCAGAGGCGTCGTGAAAGCCGCTGGGCGAGCACCGCAGTGACAGCCGAGGCCGTCAGGAAGGGCTCGATTCCCATCTCCGTGAGCCGTGTCACCGCGGAAGGAGCGTCGTTCGTGTGCAAGGTCGATAGCACCAAGTGGCCCGTGAGCGCCGCCTCGATCGCGATCGTCCCCGTTTCCTTGTCCCGGATCTCACCAATCATGACGGTGTCTGGGTCCTGCCGCAGGATGGAGCGCAGAGCGGCCGCGAACGTCAATCCGGCCTTCTCGTTCACCTGTACCTGCGACAGACCGGCGAGACGATACTCGACGGGATCCTCGACCGTGATGAGATTGGTCGCGATGTCGTTCGTTCTGTTGATTGCGGCATAGAGAGTGGTGGACTTGCCCGAGCCGGTCGGACCGGTCACCAGAATCGCACCGTACGGCAGCGAGAGCGCTTCCATGAGCTTCTGCAGAGGCTGATCCAGAAAGCCGAGGTCTTCGAGAGACATCATGATCGAGTCCCTGCGCAGCAGACGCATGACGGACATCTCACCGTGAACGAGCGGGAGCACCGCGACTCGAAAGTCCACGGACTTGCCGTCCATGACGACACCGAAGCGACCGTCTTGCGGAATGCGCTTCTCGGCGATGTCCATCCCGGAGGCGATCTTGAGACGACTGATGAGCTGACGGTGCATCTTCTTCGGGCTGCGGAACTGTTCCTGGCACACGCCATCTACGCGGTAGCGCACACGCATCTCCTGCTCGTGTGGCTCGATGTAGATGTCCCCGGCGCCCTGTCGGATAGCCTCGGTCACGATGAGGTTCATGAGTTTCGCGACCGCCGACTCTTCGTCCTCAAGATCAGCGGCGGCTTCCTCTTCCTCGGAAACCCCCGTCGTGTCCTCAAGCGCGCCGACCATGTCTTCAACGTTTGTCTGGGACGTCACGAACTTCTCGATTGCGCTGGCAAGATCGCTCTCCGAGGCGACCACCGGCCTGATGTCGTAGCCCGTGACGATTCGCAGGTCGTCAATCGCGAAGATGTTCGCGGGATCGGCCATCGCGACAACGAGTTCGTCGTCTTGCACTTTGACGGGAAGGACCGTGTAGCGGCGGCAAAGCTCCGAGGATATGTTGGCTGCAGCGTTCGCATCGATCTCATAAACGCCGAGATCCACGAACGGCAGACCCATCTCCTCTGCAACCGCCTGCGCGATCTTGGCGTCATCGGCGTATCCGAGATCGGAAAGCGTAGCCGACAGCGAACGTCCGTCGGCTTCCTGCAGGGCCTCCTCGAGCTGCTCCTGCGAGATCAGTCCCGACTTCACCAGGATCTTGCCGAGACGTTTTCCGCTGGCAGCCGTCACCGGACGCCACCTTCCCCGTTTCCTTCGGCCAGGCTTCGCTCGGCCGCCTGCCTCATGACGTCTCGGGGAGTCCTAACCTGCGCCGAGTCCTGCCAGATGTCGACCGCCGTCGCACCCTGACACACCAGCATTCCGAGGCCGTCGACGGCCGTCGCTCCTCGCTCGCGGGCTTCGCGCACGAGCACCGTCTCGCCGACTCCGTAGACCATGTCGAAGACAGTCTGTCCCGCTCTCAACCAGTCGCACGGCAGCGGCGAAGGGTCATCCGGCTTCATTCCGACCGGCGTGGCGTTGACGATGAGATCGGCAGCCCTGATGCGCTCTTCGGACTCGCTGCCGAGTTCTGCTACCGAAAGCTCCGTGGCGCGAGCATGCGCAGACATCCGGTCCACCAGTTCTTGGGCTCGCTCGGCTCCGCGATTGGCCACGGTGACGCTCTTCGCCTTCGCAAGAATCATCGAGACAATGGCGGCACCGGCCGCACCACCGGCACCGACTACGACGACTTCCTTGCCGGCGGGATCGAACCCCGCGTCAATCTCGAGTGACTCGGTGAGACCTCGGCCGTCCGTGTTGTAGCCGATGAACCGCCCATCGACCACATGCACGGCGTTGACGGCACCTGCCATCTTCGCAAGCATGGCGACTTCATCGCAAAGAGAAAGCATCACCTGCTTGTACGGCATGGTCACGTTGAAGCCGACAAAGGGCAGGACGCGTGCCGCACCCAAGAAGCGCAAGAGATCCGTCTCGTCCTTCAGCGGCAACGGGACGTAGACCCAGTCCAGGCCGAGAGCCTCGTAGACTGCGTTGTGCATAGCGGGTGAGAGTGTGTGTTCTAGCGGCCAGCCGACCAAGCCAGCCAGCCGAGTGCGTCCTGTGATGTGCACGCTCAAGTCAGCTCCGCTGGTCCGGACCGAGGATACGTGACCAGTCTAAGGCAGGGGCGCTCGACCCGCCAATATGCGCTGCTCCAAACGCCGAAGCAATAGCGTATGCGGCAGATCTGCGCCAGAGATCGGCTGCACGAGCACCGTCAGCATCCCCAGCGTGTTGCCGCCCAGCACGTCAGTGAACACCTGGTCGCCCACCACGGCCGTCTGCCGACGCTTGGCGTCAAGGAGAGAGAGTGCCCTGAGGAATGCGAACGGAAGGGGCTTGACCGCCTTGGACACGAGCTGGAAGCCGAGTTCGTCCGCGACGCGATTGACGCGATCGTGCCAGTTGTTGGATACGAGGCAAACACCGAAGCCACGCGCGGCAACCGCAAGCGCCCACTCGCGGTGGCGATCGGTCACGACGTTCGTGTCACGCGGCAGAAGCGTGTTGTCCAGATCGACGAGCAGAAACTCCACGCCACGATCCGCTAGCGCGTCTAGTTCGATGGCGAACACGTCGCGATAGTACAGGTCGGGCGCAAACAGGCTCATCCGTCACGTCTCCAAGCGGGCGCTAGTGGTCGGGAACTCCATCCGCGTCATGGTCGTGCTCAACATCGACATCAGTTTGGGCAATCTCGGCGTCGATCCGCTCGAGTTCGCGCGACAGTCGGTCGACCATATCTTGGCGACCTGCGTTCTTGTAGATGGATCTCAGAACGCCGAACCAATCGTGCTGTTCGAAGATGCTCTCCCAGGAAAGATCCAGCACCTTGTCGGCTTCTTGGGCGGCGCGAGCGTAGTCCTCCTCGAAGACCGCGATCATCTGTGCGTAGCTCGCCTGCAACAGCGCCGACTCCGGGATGTTCAGCGTGCCGAGGCGGGCAAGCTCCAGACCCTCCTCGGCATCGCCTCTGCGTGCTATCACCCACGGTGCAACGTAGTACGCCTGCTCGAACTGCGGATCTAGAGTGATCACGAGCGAGATCGTCGGCAAGATATAGGTCTGGTCTTCGAGGGGTACTCCCAGATAGTACGTGTGCAGCTGGGGCTCGAGCCTGTTCCACAGCATCGCCGCGACGGCCGTCCTCAGTCCGGAGAGGTACGCAAACCCGGCACGGCCGACAGCCCGTCCTGTTTCCAGACCGCCGTCGTGTTGCGCGAGCGCATCCGCCGCTGCCTGTCCGCCGAGAAGCGCAATCAACAGGAGAGTCGTCGCGACGACCATCCCGATGCCTGACGTGCGCCTCACTTCTAGAGATCCCGTCTCGAGAAGAGCGCCGTCGAAACGAGCAGCAGTATTCCTGTCCAGCCGACGAACACGAGCAGCATCGAGAAGATGTACCCGACGCTCACGCCGCCGCCGTGCGCGACGGGATTGATGATGTTCAGCGCGTCGAGGGACGGGTAGAGTCGCCAAAGGATGTCCTCGGGGACGAGAAGCTGGCTTCGGGTGTGCGCCAGAAACACGAACGCAAGTGCCGAGACGACCACAACGACGGGACCGATTACCGAAGACACGGCCACGCAGAAGGCTGCTACCACACCTGCTTCCAGCAAAATCGCGAACGTGCCTTCGGCAAGCCGGAACATCAGCTCACCGTACGCCAGCCAGCCGACGACTACGTCCACGACGGTGAACGCGAACACCGCCGCTCCGACTGTGACGAAGATGCCCAGCCAAGTCCCCAGGAGGTATTCCCAGCGACGCACGGAGCGAACGAGCACCCCGTACACCGTGCGACGCTCGATCTCTGCAGGTATCCGATTCGCAGCCAGAGAGAGGGTGAGCACCATCGTGGCCAAGTAGGTGAGAGCGAGCGCCACCTCGCGATAGACTGCCTCGACGACACCGAAACCGTAGCTCGGCAACGCCGGGATGGCAGCCGCCATGACGGCCGCGAAAAGAACGACTACCCACACGACCTTGCGCCGCAGAGCGTCGAGAAAGACCGACGCTGCGAGAGCCCACACGCGGCCGGTCACTCCCCCACCTCCTCATAGGAGGAGTCGAGTAGTCTCGCGAAGTAGTCCTCGAGAGTCTCCCGCTTCGGACTCACGGACAACACTCGCCAGCCGGCGTCATCCAGAGCGTCAAAGACACGTCGGGCATCACTGTCAGCGACCGAGAACATGTGCGTTCCCCCGCTGAAAGCCACGTCTACGACGCGTTCCCGAACGCCCTCCGGCAACATGTCGTCGTCACCCGACACGCGGAAGGACGTCTGTCCCGCGATGTTGAGAAGCTCGTCGATCCTGCCTGCTGCTGCGACCCGCCCGCGATCGAGGATCGTCACTCGATCGCAGACCGCTTCCACTTCGGACAGCTGGTGCGACGAGAGCAGGACTGTCGCGCCACTCTCGCGTAGCTCGAGCATCAGGTTCCTCACGTCTCGCTGCCCCACGGGATCCAGTCCCGAAGCGGGCTCATCGAGCACCACCACGTACGGCTGGTGGACTATGGCCGTCGCGATTCCGAGCCGCTGCAGCATCCCTCTCGAGAACTTCGCGAGGACTACATCCCCTTTGCCTGCCAGGCCCACGCGGCTCAACAACTCGTCTACGCGAGCACCGACCGCCGCTCGCGACATCCCCGACAGCCGCCCGTGCAGCGCGAGGGTCTGCGCCGCGGTCAGCAGTGGCGAGAAGTAGGGCTGCTCGGCCAGGAACCCCACTTTCGCGCGCACTGCGGGACCCGCGGGGACGCCCAGAATCTCGAACACCCCCGACGTCGGACGAACGAGACCGAGCAACATCTTCAGCGTGGTCGTCTTGCCTGCACCGTTGGGGCCTAGGAGTCCATGAACCTCGCCGGAGCGTACCTGAAACGTGACCTCTCGTACCGCGTCACGATGCGGCTGCCCGAGAGAGGCGTACGTCTTGCGCGCCCCCTCGATCCTGATAGCCGTCGCATCCTCACTCGCAGCCTCGGCGACCGTGGTCTGAGACGAAGTCTCCATCACTAGCGGCCGAAAACCTCCTTCGACTTGCGCTTGGCTTCCAGGAAGTCATTCTCGTTCGTGGCAAACGTATGAGACCCGTCGGTACCTGTCAGTACGTAGTAGATGTAGTCCGTCTGGGCGGGCATCGCAGCGGCCTTCAGGGACGCAAGCCCGGGATTCGCGATCGGTCCTGGAGGCAGCCCCTTCTTGCGGTACGTGTTGTACGGGCTGTCGATCTCGAGATCGCTGGCGCGCAGCCTGAACCGGTTGCCGGGAAGTACGTACTCGATGGTCGCATCGATCTCCAGCCGCATATCCTTCTTCAGGCGATTGTAGACAACCGAAGATACGATCTCTCTCTCTTTGGCGATCTGGGCCTCACGCTCGATCATCGACGCGATCGTCACGACCTCGTGGAGGTCGAACCCCATCTCCTGTGACAGTGTCAGGTCCACGGCCGCGATCTCGACGTCGAACTGATCGAGCATGATCTCGATCGCCTCTCGCGCTGTAGTGCCTTCCTTGATGCGATAGGTCTTCGGGAAGAGGTATCCCTCGAGCGAGCCCTGGTAGCCGGCCTCGAGGTACTGGTGTTCCGGGAACTCCTTGGCGCCACCCGACTTGGCAAGCGCCAGGAACTCCTCGGCAGGTATGCCCGCCTGCTCCTCCATGCGCTGTGCGACCTGCTCGACGACGAAGCCCTCGGGAATCGTGACGGTTACGTACTTGATCTTCGGCCCGCGGGTGAGTTCCGTGATCACGACTCCGTAGGGCATGCCAGTCACGAGGTCGTACACTCCGGCGCGCAGATCCGCATCGGCGTTGGAGAGCCGGGACTGCAGTCGGAACATGTTCGCGTTCTCCACCACGCCTGCAGCGGAAAGCTGATCACCGATGTCTGCTGTCGATGCACCTTCGGGTATCTCGACCTGCACTGGAAGGCCGGAAGGGATTTCGTGGTCCGGACGGAACAGCAACGCCCAGGCGGCCACCGCGGCAAGAATCAAGGCCACCAGCACCAGCCCGAGAGGGAGGAAGATGAGCGCTCGCCGACGCCGGGACGGCGTCGCCT
>JAOUET010000204.1 GCA_029858605.1 Coriobacteriia bacterium
TGACCATCGAGAAAGACGTGATGAGGAGCTATTCGGCGGGCCACATCCCCACCGAACAGTCGCACGCGATCATCGCCGAACTGTCCGAAGCGCTCGACGACGACACGTTTCGGCTGTATCCGGGAATCGCATACCGGCACATTCTCGTCGTGAAGGGGCACCCCGAGTTGCTCGACTTGCAGTACTCGCCGCCCCATGACATCACGGATCGGCACGTGGCCGAGCACCTTCCAGTCGGAGACGGCGCAAAGCTCCTTCTCGACTATATGAGTCGCGCGCATGCTTTGCTTCGGGACAGCAGCGTCAATCGCCACCGAGAGTCCGAGAGACTGGCGCGCGCCACTGACGTTTGGCCGTTCTGGCCGGGCATCGCTCCCAGTGGCATGGTGCCTTTCGAGCAGGCCCGAGGTCTGCGTGCTGCGATGACCTCGGGTGTGGACCTCCTCAATGGACTCGCCGTCCTCCTGGACATCGATCGTCTCGACATCCCTGGGGTCACCGACGGCCCTGACAACGACTGTGCTGCACAGGCGACGGGCGCACTCGATGCGCTGAAGGGTCACGATCTGGTCGTGGTGCACGTCGAGTCGCCCGACGAAGCCGCGCACGCCGGCGACGCAGCCGCGAAGATCGAAGCGATCGAGGCGATCGACAGAGAGATCGTCTCGCGGCTACTCGTGCACAGCGAGCCGATCAGGGTGCTTGCAATGCCCGATCATCCTACGCCGGTCGGGCTCAAGACCCATTGCGGCGAGGCGGTACCCTTCGTAATGCAGGGGCTGGACGTCAAAGGCAACGGTGCGCGCGGGTTCGACGAGGCGTGCGCTTCGGCCACGGGACTGTTCCTGGATCCCGGCCGAGGCGTGATGGACCTTCTGCTGGCCGACTAGAGCTTGCCCGCAAGAACGCGGCCCAGTGATTCCGCCTTGTCGCGCTCCCACACCTCGACGCACGGGTGCCGCCAGGTGTCCGTGACTGCTAGCGAGCCTATCGTGCGGATGCCTCCCGCGCCGAGTGCGGAGCGAAGCTCGCGCACGGGTCCGGTCGTGTAGCCGAAGAAGGTTGCGAAAGGCTCCGGCATGATACACGCGGTAATCACCACTGCCCGTTTGATGGAGCCAGCGCGAACGGTCTGGGTTCCGGACATG
This sequence comes from Coriobacteriia bacterium, assembly GCA_029858605.1. Taxonomy (GTDB): domain Bacteria; phylum Actinomycetota; class Coriobacteriia; order Anaerosomatales; family JAENZW01; genus JAENZW01. Next base: position 1,149 of record JAOUET010000204.1, read on the forward strand.
CCGGGCAAGCGCAGCTGTCCGTTGTCGGCGAAATAGCTCGCGAGGCGATCGAGGATTGCCGCGGTGGCATCGTCGGCCCTGCGGAAGTATGACGGGGTCCCGAAGATGACTCCGTCGGCTTCGGCGATGCGTCCCACCAGGTCAGGGAGGTCGTCCTCTATCTTGCACGAGGCGTCTACCTGGCACATCATGCAGCCCGTGCAGGATCGAACGTCCAGATCGTAGAGGCGGATGACCTCGACCTCGGCACCGGCTTTGACAGCGGCTCGGGCGGCCGTCTCGACGGATCGGCTGATGACCCCTCGGCGCCTGCTCGCATCGATCGCAAGTACCCTCATGACCCACTCCTCCCTTGAGACATTCTTGTGCCGACAGGGCGACGCTGTCCACCCGAACCGGATGACGGGGTCCGCTGGAGGACCTCGATGCAGTCGTCGAGCCAGTCGATTGACGAACGCTCTTGCGCCATCGCGGCGTCGAAAGTCATGCGGTGCAGAAGCTCTGCGCGCGAGGGCGTCCGCTTGCCGCCGCCCTTGCCTGGAGCCGATGCCGACCGTGCGCGAAGGTCGGCAAGCCGCATCTGATGCTGCTCGCGTTGCCTCTCAAGGACTTCGGCCAACGCGTCGTTGGAGAGTCCTTCGGCGAAGTTGACTTGGATGAGGAATGGATTGCGGTAGGGCGGAAGCGCGTGGGGACCGGCAAGCCACTCGGTGAGCGCCCGACGACCTGTAGGCGTGATCGCGTATACCCTGCGATCGGGACGTGCGGTCTGTCGCCTTCGCGTTGCGGATACCAGGCCCCGGGACTTCAGACGGTCAAGAGTGCGGTAGACCTGCGCTTGATCGGCGGTCCAGAAGTGAGCCACCGCCCCGTCGAAGCACTTCGTCTTCAGGTCATACCCGGAGAGTTCCTGCGAGTCCAGGAACCCGAGGATTGCGTAGTCCAAAGACATCTGGCAAGCCCTTTCGGTATATATGACCTAACTAGTATATGTGACAACATATATAATGGCAACACCGTGTTGAGTCTAGAGTCACAGTTGAGGTATTCGAATGAAACACCATCTAGAGGAGCTACGTGACACCTGGACTTCCAGTCGAGGCCGCGCGGTCCGCTTCAGCGAGCGAGTGGGCAGCAACGCGGTCTTCACCTGACACGATGATCACATTGCCGGTTTGCGTAGGACGATAGAGTACTGATCTTGCGGGTGGTGTCAGAGGAAGTCGTACAGGTCGGCCGAGTCGGTCTGCTCGCCGGCCTGGTCGGCCCAGTTCATTGTGGCTTCGCTCCAATATTGCAGGACCGGGTTCGCGAGTTCGATGGGCACTTGCGTGTCCGCGTCAGTTGCCCTCGCGTCCTTTGGCTAGTGGACCAGGATGTCTGTCAGCTTCTCCCGCACGCTCTCGGACACGCTGTTCGGTCCGCCGAACACGTAGCACGCAGCGCCGTTCTCGGCATCGTGCGCCTCAAGCCATGCTGCGGTCTCCGCTGGAACCTCGTTGCCCTTGGTGAGCACAAGCATCCCTCCGTAGTGGCCGAGGAACGCTCCGCCGGCGAGCGCGTCAGGGATCTTGGATGCGGTGCCGATGAAGTCGTACATGAGCGTGGGAGGCGACAGTTCGGTGCTCGCCTTGTCTGCGATGGCAATCGCCGTGGAGTAGCGGTTCGAGCCCCACCAGCGTTCTACCGATGGTGCGAGGAGGCCCAGATCGCCGAACACATTGCCGCCAACGGTGTTGGGCCCTCCGCCGACGATCACTCGGGACGGCCCGAGCAACGCAAGAGCGGAGGCGGTCGCGGAAGGCAAGTTGTCTACGGAAACGAGCAGGATGGGATTCCCCCTCAGGGCGGAGATCGTCGAGAGTGCGAGAGCGTCGAAGAACTTCGTGGGGTCCGCTCCGTTTGCGATCAAGATCTCGGATGGGAAGAGCTTGCCCTGGCTCAAGGACTTCTGCTTCATGCGCAGCGCGATAGCGGCG
>JAOUET010000032.1 GCA_029858605.1 Coriobacteriia bacterium
CAGGAACACGGTGCGCTCTATAGCGCAATCTTCGGTAGGGAACCAGAGAAACAGCTGGTCTAGCGAGTTGCTGACTATCGAGTCGCGCATCACGAACGACCCGAAGAGTCGATGACCGCCTCCTTGGACGCTCCCACCATCGACGTCCGCATGCTCGATCACTACCGAGCACGGCTGGACTGTGTCCGGGTGTATGTAGAGACCGCGGCCCCTGACGTGGACGTCCCTCATCACGACTGGTTCGTCAGGAGTACCCACCGCCGACATGTGGCCGAATACCTCGAGCGCATAGCCGTCGCCGAGGATCGTGACCCCCGGCTCGACCGTCAGGGTCGTGCCGAACTCAACCTGCGTGTCGCCCAGCAGAACGTAGGGGGAGGCCGCCGCAGTCCAGGTCGCATCCTCCGAGATCAGTCCGCCCACGTCGGTGGCACCGGCCGCCGAAGGCCAAAGCAGCACTGCGATGGCGACAGCCGCGAGCGAGGCCAAGACGGGCACGCGCCGACCCCGCCTGCCGTGGGCCCTGTCCCATGTGCGCTTCTGCCTCATTCGCCTGCCGTTCGATCGAAACTAGTAAGGGAGGGGTATTACGACGACGCCCGAACTGCCGGAAGCGAGTGTCGCGCTTACCCAGACCCCGTAGTCGTTCGGCATCTCAAACGACGTGGACGCCGTCTGATAGCCGGACTTGCCTATCTCAATCGTATACGAGCCCTGGCCTATGTTTGCCAGAAGGAACCTGCCGTCAGCGTTCGTCTGGGTCGTGTAGACGGCCCCGCCGGTCGATGTCACGACAACACGCGCATCCTCCAGGGGCCTGTCGTACGGGTCGCGGACGGTACCCTGTACGGTCTTCTCGAGCACGGAAGCTCCTGCCATCGCGGTTGCGATGGATCTCCCGGCCTGCAGCACGGGCGCCTCGAACGGGGACGGCGCTTGGCTCAGCCCGTGGACGAGCGGCGACATCCACGCTATCGAGATTGCCAGCACGACACCGAGCATGCGCGCGGAGGCCGATCCGTCCACGCCGATCCACGGCAGCACACCACGCTCCGACTCGACGCCGTGCTCCGTCTTCGAATGCGCCCAGGACACCGGGAATACGGCCCCGCAGAACACGACCATCCAGTGGAACGTGAAGAACAGTAGGTACGGAGGTATCAGCGGTACGAGCTTGAAGTCTCTCGCGCGCACGACCGTCGTACCGAGCGCGGCTATCATCAGCCCCAGCGACCCGAGCCAGAACCACGGGGAGAAGTACGAGTACCCGCGAATCGTGTATGGGAACACCAGCGAGAGGTACCCCATGGCCAGCAACGACATTGCGATCGCCACGAACACGGGTGAGTACAGGTAGAACTGATCGACGATGCCGAGCGCGTCGCGGCCGGCGCTTCGCCGGGCGGCGATCTCGAGGTGGCCGCGTATCCACCGCTTGCGCTGGCGGACCAGCGCGCTCCAAGAAACGGGCTTCTCGTCAAAGACCCAAGCCCACGGCAGGTAGGTCACGTGGATCCCGTGTGCCACGAGACGCGTGTGCATCTCGAAGTCTTCGACCAAATCACGCGTCCAGCCGCCGAGTTCCTTGAGCACGTAGGTCCTGGCGGCGAACCCGGTCCCGCCGATCGACGACCCGAGTCCGAGGGCCGCGCGTCCTCGGTTCCAGACCTCGGAGTACACCAGGAACTCGAGATCCTGGAACGCCGCCAGCAGAGAGTCCATCGCGTTGTAGGCGCGAATCTGAGTCTGCACGGCCATGACCTCGGGGTCACTGAACGCCTTCGCGATCTTGGAGAGCAAGTCGGATGGGACCTGGTTGTCCGAATCGAGTTCGAGGACGACGTCGCCTGTGGCGTCCTTGAGGGCGAGGTTGAGCGCGTCCGCCTTCACTCCGTTCTCGAAGGTTGCCTCGATGACCTCGATGCGTGGATCGTCGGCAGCGGCACGGCGCGCGACTTCGGCCGTGTTGTCCGTGCAGTTGTTGGCGATCACGACCAGCGTCCAGTTGTCGTAGTCCTGGCCGAGGAACTGCGCGACGAGCCTCTCGGCCACCGGCTCTTCGTTGCGCGCGGGAGCGAGAATCGTGATATGTGGGCGTACGGATGTCTTGTACTCCGGTTTGTGCTGCGGTTTCACGAACCGGAACACTCTCGGCGAGAGAAGCGATGCTATCCACATGGCAGGCCACAGCATGCCGAAGAGGATCAGCGCGATACCGCCGCCTATCGACAGCGTGGTCGGCGCTCCAAGCCAGTAGGTCGATGCCGTGATGCAGAGCAGAATCGCAGTGGAGACGAGCGGCTTGATCCAGCGTTTGGACACCCGCCGTTCGAGACTGCGCTCGTCGTGTGCTTCGCGATCCGTGTATGTCTGCGCCCTCACCACTGTCACTCAACCCTGTCCACGAAAAGCGTGACGCCATCGCCTGCAGGCATGAGCACCAGGCGCAAGCCAACGCTCGCCGAAGGCTCTAGCTGTTCGCGCGCTGCCGGCGACGTTGACGAGAGCACGTTCAGCGAGCGGAGGTGTTCGGCGAAGTCGGGGGCATCGGCGTCCGGCTCGCCCCGGGGCTCGCCCGTGACCGGGTCTATCGGCCCGAGCAGCTCTGCGTCGTCGATGCGCAAGGCCACGACTCCCGCATCGGCACTCTGCCAGCCGAGGACCTCGACTTCGCAGCGGTAGGTCTGGGGAGCGCCCAACTCGATATCGATCCTCGACACCGCGTCGGCTGGAACCGTGCCAGGCTCGGCAGGCGGCGTCCCGCCGACGGGGGAAGCTCCGTCGGCGGGCGCCGCATTCTCCGAGGACGCGCTGTCGCTCGAGGCCCCCGTGGAGTCGGGGTCGTCGCGCTCTGGGTCCGTGCTTGTCATCCAAGCTGGGCGCGCGACAGTGGAGGCGGCAGACGCTTCCAGGGATAGCGAAGTGGATGAGGCCCGTGAAGAGGAGAAGGAGGCAGCAGTCGGTTCCTCGGCACCAGTGCGGAACGCAAGGAGTGCCGCCGCCACGATCGCTACCGCGACCGCCACGACGACCACTACGTGGACCAGGACGCGCGAGCGCCTGGCTGTGTCCGTACCTACCATGCGGAACGACTGCTTCCCGTATGGGCGCACGACCCTCTCCCTGAGTCGCGCGCCAATCGCCCTTGCCTAGGTGGACGGTGGAGGATGCACTCGGCCTCGCGAGATATGCAACCTCCGCAGATGTGTTATCGGTCACAGTTCGTTCGCGCTTAAGCGATTCGGCCTATGTGCCGATATCAGTGATATGCAGGCCTTTCTCATCTGGCGAATCGCAATAGGTCCCGGGAGGGCCGGATGAGCGGTAGACGTACAAAGTTGCTGGTAGCAGCCAGGGCGACGGTAGTCGTTCTGGTGTTCGTCGCGCTCGTGGCAACACCGGCAACAGCCCTGGCGAAGAAGCCCGATTCGCCCCCGGGCAAGCCCGACAAGCCGGGCCCACCCCCTGCGACGGAGCCTTCGTCAACGGCGAATCCCGTGCTCGACTCACTCTCTGCCTATGCAGCACCGACGGGTTCGCAGGTCACGCTATACGGGTCCGGATTCGGCGACACGAAGGGCAGGAACTACGTGACCTTCGCGGGCGAGAATGGCAACCTCGTGTCGTGGAGCGATACTGAGATCGCCGTACTCGTGCCGAATAGGGCCGTCGCAGGCTACGTGGGTGTCGTCGTCGACGGCGTGTACAGCAACGGCATCTACTTCGTGCCGGCACTCCCACCTGTCATTGACTCTCTGTCTGCAGGCACCGCGCTGCCGGGTGAAGCGATAACGATCGCCGGACAGAACTTCGACGCGACCCAGGGCGAAGGCTCCGTCACATTCGCCGGTGTCACGGGTGCCGTCGTCTCCTGGAGCGACACGGAGATCGTCGTCACGGTTCCCGACGGAACGCCCTCGGGCTACGTCGGCGTGTGGCAGAACACGCTGTGCAGCAACGGGAAGTTCTTCATTCCCGGCGGCGTCCCCACTATCGAAGGCGCATCGGCGACAACCACGATCGTGGGCCGTTCCGTGACGATCACCGGACGCAACTTCGGCGCCGCGCCCGAAGACGCCGAATCTGTGACCCTCGCGGGCCTGCCTGCCGCGGCGACATCCTGGTCCGATACCAGCATCACGTTCATAGTGCCCGGCAACGGAAAGACCGGCTACATCGGGGTGTGGAGATACGACCGCAAGCTGTGCAGCAACGGCCGCTTCCTGATGGTTGGCCCGCGCATCGACTCGCTGTCCTCGTGGTATGCCGAACCGGGCGGGACCATCACCATCAACGGAGAAGGCTTCGGCGACGTGCCCGACCGGGTCACCTACGCGGGCACGAACGCGGGAATCGTCTCGTGGAGCGACACCCAGATCGTGGCAACGCTGCCGGCCAGCGGAGCGTTGCGGGGCTACGTCGGAGTGTGGCGCGGAAGCGCATGCTCCAACGGGGTCTGGTTCCTCATGACGCTGAAGCCGAGGATCGCGAGCGTGGACGCCACGAGCGCCGCCCCCGGACAGCTCGTGACCATATCGGGTGCCAACTTCGATACACAGAATGGGTCCTCGCGAGTCACTCTCGCCGGTGTCGGCTGTCAGATCGTGTCCTGGAGTAACACGCAGGTCGTGGCTCGCATGCCCGACACCCCGACAAGCGGCTATCTCGGGGTCTGGAAGTACGGGGTCGCATCCAACGGTTGGTGGCTGCCAGCGGCTCCCGCTACTCCGTAGCTGTCTCTCTGACCACCCGCACGCACCCGGGCGCATCATCGGCATACCCAGCGCCAATCGACCGCGCCCAGTCCTGTGTCACCCCTGCTCCTCCGACGAACACGGAGACGCCCGGATGTAGCTCGGCGAGTTGCCCCACAGTGTGTTGCATGGCCGGCAACGACGTCGTCATCAGCGCGGACAAGCACACCGCGTCTACACCGTCAGCGGCCACGAGAATCGCTTCGGCGTCTACGTCGACACCCAGGTCGTCCACGGCGTAGCCGTTGCTCTCGAGGAGCGACACGCAGATGTCCTTGCCTATCGAGTGGATGTCGCCTTTCACCGTCGCGAACACCACGCGCCCTACGTCGCGCCGCTCCGTGTCCGGCAGGTGCTCCTTGACTCGAGCCACGGCGGCCTTCATCGCTTCGGCCGACACCATCAGCTGCGGCAGAAACACCTCTCCTCTGCCGAAGGCGTCCCCGAGGTTCTGGATCGCGGGTGTCAGCACCTCACCGATGATACGCCCGGGCTCCAGGCCGTCGTCGATGACCGCGTCGACCAACCCGGGAGCGGCATCTGCGTCCCCGCGCGCAATGGCTTCGGAAAGCGCTTGCGCCGGTGTGGTCGGGACGGGGGTGCCGTCCTCAGACAGTCCTCGGCGCACGCTGTCGGCAACGAGACCTCCACCGCCTGCGGAACTGCGGGCGGCACCCCCCGCCCGACCCTCCGCGCTTGCCTCTTCGGCTTGCACCCATGCGATCCAAGCGGCGGCCTGCTCGTCGCGACCCAGGAGCACGTCGGAGGCTTTCACGGCGCGTGTGGCTTCCAGATCGGCCGGATTGATGATGGCCGCGTCAAGGCCGTTCGCACACGCCATGGTCAGGAACGCGGCGTTGAGAGCCGGGCGCCCGGGCAGACCGTGGCTCACGTTGCTGACGCCGAGAACAGTTGCAGGGCCCAACTCAACAGACACGGAACGTAGCGCGTCGAGCGTCGCGCGGGCGGCGCTCGGATCCGTGGCCGCCGTCATCGTGAGCACGTCCACAACAAGGTCGCTGTCGGAGAGACCGCTGCGGTGCGCGGCTTCCCGCACGCGCTTGACTATCTCCAGGCGCCCCTCAGCCGTTGCGGGGATGCCCTCGTCGTCAAGTGCCAGCACAACCACCGCAGCACCGTACGTTTCAGCAAGCGGCAGCAGCGCCTCCATAGACTCGACCGATCCGTTGACCGAGTTTATCAGCGCACGTCCCGGATAGACACGCAGAGCGGCCTCCACGGCCGCCGCATCCGTCGAGTCGATCACGAGCGGCAGATCGCTAGTGCTCACAAGAGCCTTCACGGCGGCAGGCAACGTCTCGGCCGCGTCCACGCCTGGTGCGCCCACGTTGACGTCCAGCGCGTGCGCGCCCGCCTGCTGCTGCTCTAGGGCAAGAGAGCGAACGACGCTCATCGATCCCTCGCGCAGTGACTCGGCTAGCTCCGGCCTGCCGGTGGGGTTGATGCGCTCGCCTATCACGCACAGCGGCTGGTCACCGCCAATGCGCGCAATCCCGCGCGGGCCGGCAATAGCGAGTCCCGTGAGTCCGGCGCGGTCTTCGCGTACCGGTCTCTCCTTCGCAAAGTCCCGTATCGAACCTGTGAACTCCGGAGTTGAGCCGCAGCAGGATCCCACCAGAGAAGCGCCCGCGTCCACAAAGCGAGAAGCGTGCTCGGCCATCTCGAGCGGCGTGCCCGGAAAGACCGTCTCGCCGTCAACCAGCTTCGGCAGGCCGGCGTTGGGTTGAACGATGATCGGCAGCGTAGTAGCCTCTGCCATCTGCTCGACGAGCGGCAGCATCTGTTCGGGCCCGAGTCCGCAGTTGACGCCGACCGCATCCGCCCCCACAGCCTCGAGCACGACGGCCGCCGTGACGGGATCCGTCGCCGACAGGTCCATGCGCCCGGTCAGGCCGAAGGTGCACGTCACGAAGACCGGGAGATCGCATACAGACCTCGCCGCGAGCACCGCGCAGCGCGCCTCGGCGATGTCCGTCATCGTCTCGATCAAGATCGCGTCCGGCTGCTCTGCAGCGAGAATCGACACCTGCTCGGCGAACAGCTCGAAGACGTAGCCGAAAGAAGCCTCGCCCAGAGGCTCGAGAACCAGACCCGTCGGGCCGACGTCGGCAAGCACGTGTTGCGCACCCGAAGCTTTCGCGAGCCGAACTGCTTCGCGATTCAGCAACTCGACCTGATCGTCGAGACCCCATTCGGCAAGCTTGGCACGCGTCCCCGAGAACGAGTTCGATGTGACGCATTCCGCTCCCACCGTCACGTAGCTCCGGTGGATGTCCGCGACGATCTCCGGCGCCGAGGCGTTGAGCTGCATCGGCGCTTGTTCGGGAGGCAGGCTGTGTCGCTGCAGCATCGTACCGAACGCGCCATCGACGACGAGCACGTCCTTGCCGAGCCTCATGCGGATGTCAGGCATGCGTCACCTCCGTTCCTCAGCCTTGGAGGGAACCTTCTGCCGAAGAGCCGCTCGCAACTCCGGCCAACTCCTTCCTCCGCTTGTCATTCAAGTAGCGCGTGGCCATGAAGTAGGCCGTGTAGAGAACCAGAAAGACGAAGACTGCCATCTCCGCCAGGACGCCGGTACCGATCCGGTCGGCGAAGGTCGCCCACTGACCGGTCGACAGTGCCCACACGCTGATAGCCGCGAGCGAGGCCACATACGCCCAAAGCCCGCTGAGCAGCACAACGGCGCCTGCGCGAACGCCCCGCCTCGCGCCGACCGGAAACGCAGCGACGAACCACACGAGCGCGACGGTCGTCGCGATCATGTAGCTGCGCACGAACGCGAATTCCTGCAGCCTTTGCACGTCTCGCGGACCCCCCTCGCGGTGCATACCCGCTAGAACGTCAGCGTGATCGCGCGTCTCGGACAGGCGACCACACAGGCCTCACAATACACGCACTTGTCCTTGTCGAACACGAGCGCCATGGTCTCCGCTTCGAGAGCCAGCGCACGGGGCTTGCACACCGCCGTGCAAAGGCCGCACGTCACGCAAGTCTCCTCTTCGAGGCAGATGTCGCTGGCCGCCGGGTGCACCAGAACGCCTTCCTTGTGGAGGAACTCGACGCCTGCATCGATAGCCTCTTTCGGCCCGACGACCTCGACCAGCATGCGCCCTTCCTGACCGGGCTGAATCTGCGCCCTCAGGATGTTCGGCGTCAGGTCGAAATCCTTGACTAGGTGGTACGTGATCGGCTGCGTGGCCTGTCGCGGAGGGAACGTCAGATCCAATCTTCTGCGTGCCATGACTAGATCGCCTCCTCACTTCTGATCTCGAGGGGCTTGAAGCCCTGTGTGCCTGGCTGCGGGAGCAGCTCGAGCGGTGGTGCTATCGCGAACCGACCCTCGGCCACCCAAACCTTGAGTTCGGCCGCGATCTTGCGCGCGACGGCCAGCGAGGATATCGGTCCGGCGGGGACTTTCTTGCCCTCGACCTCGATAGTCCCGGACCGTAGCTGCTGGTAGGTCACCTGGCCCAGCGAGGGCCTGCTTCGGCTAGCCACAGCGTAGTCCAGAATCGTCGCCTTGAGGTCCGCGTCGGTCAACGCGAGAGTAGCGGCAATGTCCTCGTCAAGCACCGGTATGGGAATCCCTATGCCCACGAAGCTGGACACCCCGTAGTTGGTCATGGTCGCCGCGCTGAAGAACTCGGGCTTGGCCTTCTTGAGGTCCGCGATCACCGCGATGGTGCCCGCCGGCGCAGTCGGCACACCGGCGTCGTCACGATTCTGGTTGGGGTTGTGCTGGGTTCCCTCCCACGCGACGTAGCCCGGTGCTCCGGCAACGAAGCAGCGCGTCCCGACTCCAATGGTGCGGTAAGTTGGGTCGTTCAGAAGTGGTGACAGCGCGCCCGCCGAGCAGAACGTCGCGTTGCCGAATCTCGCGAGAAGCGTTCCCATGTACGTGTACAGAGTCCGGTCGCTCGAGTTCACAGCCACCGCGTAGTTCTGGTAGGCGTTGCGCGGATTGAAGAAGTACGCCTGGTTCAAATCCTCGAGATGAATCCACGTCTCGATCTCGGTACGCGGGTAGCAGTCGGTCCCGGGGCCAATCGCCTTGAGGCGCACGGCCTTGCCGCGAAGCAGGTCCTCTATCACGTGCGCACCGCCGTACTCGATACCCTTGGACAGCGACGGCTCAGTGACACCCAGATAGGTGTCGACCGCAGCCAGTCCGCCACTCGCAGGCACGTCGTTCAGCGTGATCTGCTGCATCTTGATCGGTGGATCCGAATGGCCGAAGTTGAAGAACGCGCCCGACGAGCACATCGGGCCGAACGTCCCCGTGGTTACCACGTCCACCTTGCTCGCCGCCGACTTCACACCTTCGTCAGCAGCGAGATCGGCGAACTCCTCGGCCGTGAGGACAACCGCGTCACCCGACGCGATGCGGGCGTTGATCTCTTCCCAGCTCTTGGACATCTCGTTCACCTCCACGAAAAAACGCCTCCCGCCCGACAGTAGTCATACGTCAGGGCGAGAAGCGTGTAGGCTTCGCGCGGTACCACCCGACTTCGCCGTCCGAGGGCTTGTGTTTCCCGGCCGACCTCTCAAGCACAGAACCGGTGGTAGCCTCACTCGCGACGGCAGGAGCTTCTCCGCGAGGGGTCCTATGCTGTCTAGCCCGTGGTAACGGGGGCGTCCGTCCGGCATTACTCCGCTTGGCTCGACTCCCTGGCCGCGCTCGCGTTTCCTCCGGAAACCTCCGGGGCCATGTTCCGCGGTGTTTCGAACGCCGGTTCTCAGCTACCCCGGCTCTCTGAGGTCCTACTCCGGACCGCGTACTCATCCCCATCAACAGCGATGTTCTATGCGATTGCGGGTGATGCTAGCATCTTTTTCGCGTAAACGCCACCGTGCTCACAGCACCTTAACTTTGGCGAACACTGGCGACGAGGACTCTCTAGGACACTGCATCGCCGATTGCCTTCAGCGCCCGCGCGACGACCTCGTCATGGTCAAAGGCTAGGGGCGGGGAATCGGCGATTCGGTGCCACTCGGCCGATTCTGCGTCGTCGCCGGCCTTGACGGGCAGCGGCTCAAGTCCGACATGCGCGACCCACGCGACGCTGACCGTCCATCCGCGCGGGTCTCGACCCGGATCGCCGAAAGCGCCGACCTCGACCAGCGGACCCGTCCATTCGATGCCCGTCTCCTCGGCCAGCTCCCGGCGGGCTGCGTCACAGATCGGTTCGTCCTCATCGAGGAATCCGCCAGGCAGAGCCCACGATCCCGCGTAGGGTTCTCTGCCGCGGCGGATCAGGAGCACGCGCAGGTCCTCGGGAGCTCCCGCAAACAACACGACATCCGCCGTCACGGCGGGACGCGGAAACTCGTAGAACGGCATGCGGGTCCCCCTCATACGAATTCGGCCGGAGGCATCGGCGGGTGCCGCACCTAGGCCAGCTCGTCAACCTCATCACTGTAGCGGTCCAGGAGCATCTCCGAAGTAGAGTAGTCGATGCCCTCTTCGACCTCGACCCGATAGTAGAACGCGCACTTGCGACAGAACTTGGAGTACTTCTCCTCGTATGTGCCCTGCTCGCATCCTTCGCACAGAGTACCCGGCACCACCCAGCATGCACGGCCCGCCATCGAGCCACCATTGCTGCCGTGAAGAGACCGGTTCGTCGAAGCGGGGCACACACCGTTTCCCGAGGCGCTGTCGCGGTCGCGGCCACAGCCCTGGTACTCCCAACAGTTCAGCTTGCGCCTGTGCATGCGGCGCGCGTCCTCCAACTCCCCCATTGAGACACTACCTGGCGACGACGTGCTGAAAGCATACAACGTGCCACCTAGCAGCGCATTCGCCCGCGTCTTCGGGTTCGCCGAGGAAGCGATGTGTGATTCGGCTGCAAGACATCTCCACGGCTTCTCCACATCTGCTTCATCAGTTGTGCGCAAGGCGTGCCGATAATACCCCTAGGACGCTTCCCATTGGGAGGAAGAGATGCTGATAGTCCCGGTGCTCATAGTGATTGCGACGATCGCGTGGCTCTCCTACCGCGGTGCGCTCCCGATGCTCGACACGAGAGCCGCATACATCGCTTCGGCAGAGCCTGTAGATGGCGCTCTCGCGATCGCCCGCGAGCGTGTGGTCCGCGGCGAGATCACAACCGAGGAGTACGAGCGCATCTCGGCAATCCTGAGAGGCTGATTCTCCCCTTCTTCAATCCCCCTTCCCTGCGGTAAGGGCCCCCAGCCAGGGGGCCCTTACCGCGTTCCGGGTAGAATTCATCTCTGCCGAGGAAGGAAGTATCTTGCGCAAGGCTCTCGTACGCTCCATTCGTTTCCTGCGCCGCTACCGCTGGCTGGCCACGCTCGCGGTTGTCTGCGTGCTGGCATCCTCGGCCACCGATCTCGTCGGTCCCCAGATACTGCGCGCGATCATCGACACGGGAATCGCCGAGGGCGACTTGGGCTACGTGCTTCGCGGCTCTCTCGCACTCGTAGGCGTAGCGATCGTCGGCGGCGTCGCATCCTTCCTTCAGGGCTACCTTTCGGCCCGCGTAAGCCACGGTGTCGCCTTCGACATGCGCAACACCATATTCGAGAAGCTCCAGGACCTCTCTTTCTCCTACCACGACCGCGCGCAGACCGGTCAGCTCATCACACGCGTGACGTCCGACGTCGACCTCGTACGCGAGTTCGTAGGCGGCGGCCTAGTGCAGGCTGTCTCCGCGGTTCTTATTCTGGTTGGCGCCGTTGCGCTGTTGCTGGTCATGAACGTGCGGCTCGCCGTCGTGGCCTTCGTCGCAATCCCCGCAACGCTTGCGGTTCTGCTGCTCTTCGTCCGACGTCTCGGCCCCATGTTCCGCGAGTTCCAGGCGCGCCTCGGCGGCCTGAACTCGGTACTCCAGGAGAACGTCGCGGGCATACGGGTCGTGAAGGCGTTCGCGCGCGAGGACTTCGAGGCCGAGCGCTACCGCGTTCGCAACCAGGAGTTGCTCGACCAGGGCCTTCTGGTTCGCCGAACGGTGGCGAACGCGTTCCCCCTGCTGTTCTCGATGGGCTCTTTCGGCGTCATTCTCGTTACCGGCTTTGGCGCGGTGCAGATAGTGAACGGCACGATGACCGTCGGCGAGCTGGTCGCATTCACCAGCTACCTCTTCCTGCTGCTGCAGCCGCTGTACATCATCGGCTTCGGGGCTCAGGGCATCGCCCGGGCCAGTGCTTCGGCTGAACGGCTGTTCGAGATCGTAGATGCCCAGAACGATGTCGTTGAGAGAACCGGGGCCATGAAGCTGGAGTCGATCGCGGGACGCGTCGAGTTTCGCGACGTCCACCTCAGGTACCCGGGCGACACGACCGAGGTCTTGCGAGGCGTCTCGTTTTCTGTGGAGCCGGACACGACGGTGGCCGTCGTCGGTGCCACCGGTTCGGGAAAGACCTCGCTGGTGAACCTCATTCCGCGCTTCTACGACGTCGAATCGGGCGCCGTGCTGGTGGACGGGAACGACGTGCGCGACGTCACGCTATCGTCTCTGAGAAAGCGCATCGGAATGGTCATGCAGGATTCGGTGCTGTTCTCCGGCAGCGTGCGCGACAACATCACCTACGGACGACCTGATGCTTCCGATGAAGAGGTCGTGTCCGCGGCAGCGGCAGCGCAAGCCGATGAGTTCATCCGCGCACTGCCCGACGAATACGACACCCTGGTCGGCGAGCGGGGGGTCAAGCTTTCCGGCGGACAGCGCCAGCGAATCGCGATCGCCCGCGCACTCCTGATCGACCCGCGGATACTGATCATGGACGACTCGACTTCCTCTGTCGATGCGCAGACCGAGGCCGCCCTGCGCGCGAATCTCGACACGCTCATGGCAGGACGAACGACGTTCATCGTGGCCCAGCGCCTCTCCACAGTGAAGCGTGCCGAAACGATTCTCGTCATCGACGACGGCCGTATTGCTGATACCGGTAGTCACGACGAACTTCTGGAACGCAGCTGCCTGTATGCGGAGATCGCCGCAAGCCAGCTCGTAGGTGCCGAGAGACTGAGAGCGCCGGACTCCTGCTCGCTTCCCGGGGAGGGTGACGGCTGATGGCTCACGGTGTCTCCCTCAGGTCGCTGGCCAAAGACGACAGACCACGCGAGACGTGGTCGGTCGTGCGCAGGCTCCTCGGCTATCTGCGTCCCTACCGGAGAACCATCGCTGTCGCACTGTTCTGGCTCGTGCTCTCCTCCGGGTCTCAGGCAGGCGTGCCCGCCGTCATCGGACACGTGATCGACTTGGCGCTCGGAGCAGCCAAGGGCGACGGTGACGCATCGGTCCTGGCAATCCCCTTGGGCGCACTCGTCCTTCTGACTCTGCTCGGCTGGTGGGCCCAACGTACGCAGATACTCATGCTGAGCGACGCAGGGCAAAGGGCTCTCTACACCGTGCGCGAGCAGGTGCTGGAGAAGGTGCACCAGCTGTCGGTCG
>JAOUET010000033.1 GCA_029858605.1 Coriobacteriia bacterium
TGGGCAGCGCGCCACCACCGGCACGGGCCACGTCGTCGAGAAGGTCGATCTCGAAGTGATCCCCGCACGACTCGCGCACTCTGTCTGCCAGCGCCTGCGCCCTGACCGCGACCTCGTCGCGCGACATCAGCAGCATGTGCAGCGTCGGTATCTCGCGCCTGGCGCGTTCCGGATCGAGATAGGTGCGCAGGGTCACCTCCAGTGCCGCCAGAGTCATCTTGTCCAGCCGAAGTACCCGGGCCAAAGGGTGATTCTTGAGCTTCCCGATGACGTCGGCTCGGCCTACCAGAATGCCCGCTTGCGGTCCGCCGAGAAGCTTGTCGCCGGAGCAAGAGACGAGCGCGGCGCCCTTGGCGACGGCCTCGCCTACAGCGGGCTCGTAGGGCAGTCCGTACTCGCGCAAGTCGATGAGCACGCCCGATCCCTGGTCTTCGAAGACCGGTACACCGTGACGCTCGCCGAGTTCGACGAGGTCTTCCAGCGACACCTCTTCGGTGAATCCGACCACCCGGAAGTTGCTCGAGTGCACCTTGAGCAGCAAGCGCGTCCTGTCGGTGAAGGCACGCTCGTAGTCTTTCAGATGCGTCTTGTTGGTCGTGCCGACCTCCACCATCGTCGCCCCCGACTCGGCCATGATGTCGGGAATGCGGAACGACCCGCCGATCTCGACGAGCTGTCCTCGCGACACGATCGCTTCGCCCCCACGCGCCAGCCCCGCGATGCCCAGCATGACGGCGGCGGCGTTGTTGTTGACCGCCATCGCCGCTTCAGCACCCGTCAGCTTGCAGAGCAGCTCTTCGCAGTGCACGTGCCGAGAGCCGCGCTCGCCGCTCTTCACATCGTATTCGAGCGTCGAGTAACTGCGCGCGACCTCGGCGACGGCTTGGGTGGCCTCGCCGGACAGGATCGAGCGACCGAGATTGGTGTGAACGATGATTCCGGTCGCGTTCACGACCGGGTGCAGCGAGCGGCGCGACTTCAAAGCGGCACGGTTCGCCGCGTTGCGGATCAGCGACTCAGAGTCGACTTCGTACGATTCGTCGGACAACACGCGCGAACGCGCATCGTCGATCGCCTCGCGAACGGCGTCGATAACGAGCGTTCGCGGGATCGTCGCCAGCTCCTCGGCAAGGAGCGGGTGCTTGAGCGCCTCATCGACCTTGGGAAGCGCCCGCAGACGTGTCTGAGTGTCCATGGCGCCCATTGTATTCCAAGCCGAGGAGAACCGCGCCGGATGGCAGGCCGATTCCCTACGCGAGCGTCACGACTTCACCTTCGCCGAAGAGGAACCCCATGGACTCGCTCATCGTGCCGACCTCGCCGACGGCGAGCGACTCCTTGAGATTCAGGTAGTCGAGACATGTACCGCACGACTTGATGCTGACGCCGTCCTCGGCCAGCAGGCGAAGGTCATCGAGGACTTCGGAGCCCTCACAGGTGAGACGGACTCCCTCGTTCATGAAGCCGATGGACGCAGGCCTGTCTTCCGCGCGCGCCAGCGAGTAGAAGAAGTTGCGCGTGAGCACTCGGCCGAGTTCATCGTCGCTGCGCCCGATGCGATCGGTGAGCACTAGCAGGCGCTTCGGCATGACAGCCTCCTATAGCGAACGCTTGGATTTCGATTCACGGGTGATTATAGCGAACAGACAGTCTACTGCTCCACGACTATCCGACCGGGCTCTCCCGCTTCCATGCGCCCGACGCACGATCCGCCTTCGCCGCGCCGGTCGAGCGCCGCGAGAAGTTCGTCGACCTTGGTCGGGTCGACGGACATCAGCAGCCCGCCACTGGTCTGAGGGTCGCATAGCACGCCGCGCCACGCGCCGTCCGCGGGACCCCAGTCGACATGAGGGTCGAGTGCCGCGATCACGTCCTCGGTCCGCCCAGGTCGGATGCGACGATCCGAGTACTCGAGTGCGCCAGCCAAGACGGGTATCGAGCCCAGATCAAGCCGCGCACTCACGCCACTGCCGAGCGCCATCTCGCGCAGGTGCCCAAGAATGCCGAAGCCCGTGACGTCCGTCCCAGCGTTCACACCCACCTCGACCATCGCTTCGGCAGCGGCGGCATTGACGTGCGCCATGGACTCGATGACTTCCGACAGCGATTCTTCCGTCTCGAGCCCAGCCTTCAGGGCCGTGTTCATGATGCCGACACCGATACGCTTTGTCAGCACGAGGACGTCGCCTGCGCGCGCACCTACGTTGCGCACGACCTTCTCGGGATCCGCCACGCCCATCACGGACAGTCCGTACTTGGGTTCCTTGTCGTCGATGGTGTGCCCGCCGACGATCACGACACCCGCGTCGCGACACGTGTCTGCCCCTCCCCGAAGCACGCTCGCGACGATCTCGGCGTCCATGTCGCACGGAAAAGCCAGCAAGTTCATGGCGGTGAGTGGCGTGCCGCCCATTGCGTAGATGTCCGAAAGGGCGTTGGCCGCCGTGATACGTCCGAAGTCGTAGGGGTCGTCGACCATGGCCGTGAAGAAGTCGACAGTCAGAAGCACTGCAGTATCGCCGAGAAGATACACGGCTGCATCGTCCGACGTTTCGAAGCCTACCAACAGACGCTCCGAGTCGCCGGGTGCGAGGTTCTCCAACACCGCCTTGAGGTCCTCCGGACCCCACTTTGCCGCTCAACCGGCTTTCGAGGACAGCTGCGTCAGGCGTACCGGCTCCACGTCCCCTAGAGCTCCTTGAAGGATGCGTAGTCGGCTTCGTCGGGGAAGGGGACCACCGGAAGCGTGAACAGGAATCCCTGCCCGTACTTGACGCCAAGATCGCGAAGGGTGTGAAGTTCCTCACGGGTCTCTATGCCCTCGGCGATGAGCCCGACGCCGACCTTGTCGGCGAAGCGGACCAGACTCGAGACCAGCTGGGCGCGCACGTCGTCGGTGTCGCAACTGCGTACGAGCGACATGTCGATCTTGAGCCAGTCCGGATGGACTTCGGCCAAACACTGCAGCGAACCGTAGCCGGCACCGGCGTCGTCGATCGCCACCTTGAATCCAAGCGCACGAACGTACTCGAGCGTGGACCGGAAGGCCGTGAAGTCCGTGATGGCCGCGCGTTCGGTGATCTCGAGCACCACGCGATCGGCACCGATTCGCGCTTGGGCCAGCAGCGAGGTGGTGAGTGCCTCACGCAGTTCGGGATCGCACACCGCATCGGGTTCGATGTTGAGGAACAGCAGCTTGTCGGCGGACAGGCCTGTAGCAGCTTCGAGCGCCTTCTTCCTGCACAGCCTCTCGAGCCTCAAAACCAGGTCTGTGTCATAGGCCACGGCAAAGAGCTTGTCCGGGCGCTCGAACTCGCTGCCTTCCGGACCGCGAGAAAGCGCCTCGTAGCCGATGACTCTCATGTCTGCGAGATCGAACACCGGGTGCACGAGCGTGCTGATGGCCTCGTTCTTGAGAATCTCGCGAAGGCGGCGGCGGCGTTCCTCGGCGTCGACTGACTCGCGCTGGTTCGAATCGGCGAGGGCAGCGTCGAGTCCCTCGTAGACGAGGCGCTCGAGACGCACGGTTTCGTCATAGGTGACAGTCGATGCGCCGACGTAGCATCCGAACTTCTTGAAGAGAGCCGAGTCGATACGATCTGCAAGCTTCTCGCGGATGCTGGACTCGACCTTCTGAACGACGAGCTGCCTCGCCTCTGGCTCCATCCTCACGGTGTTGCGGGGCGGAGACAGAACCACGACGAAAGCGTTGCCCGAGATCATCAACTCCGCAAGCATGTCCGAGTCGCGCAGCACCGTGCCGGTAATGCCGTCCAGCACTTCGGCAACCTCGCGCATAACGTCGTCGAAGACCTTCCACCCGTAGATCTCCTCGATCTTCGAGTACCGCACCACGTTGACTGCTAGAAGGGAGACCTCACCGCGCTCTTCGAGGAGGCTGCTGATGCGCGGAAAGAGCAGTGGTGTCGTCGGTAGACCCGTCACAGGGTCGAAAAGAAGCGCGCGGATCTCCGGGTGCTCGTCGATGGCTTTGGCGAACTCGAGCCACGACTCCAGCAACGCGTCGTACATGTTCGAGTCGTTGTCCGCCAACTCCAGTCTCCTCCTCCCGAGGGTCCGTAGACCCAGTCTACTTCACACGTTTGCTAGCCGTACGACAATCGTAGGGCCGCCGCGCCGTTCGCATCTAGAGGCACGCCGAACGTCACACCCGCTACCGCGGTCGGCTTGCCACCCCGGACGTCAGATATGGAAGCGACCGTCCGATCGAACGCCAGCGTAGCCGTGATCTTCTCGATTCCGTGGTTGAGCAGAACCAGGATGTCGTCCTGCTCCCCCGCAAACAGCGCCAGCTCCACCTCGGGGTGATCGCACTCGACGGGAGCGCCGCAACCGCTCGCACTCGCAACCGCTGCATAGACCGTGCGGATCATCTCCGTCACCGCCGGCGGGGCAGCCCACGGGTCGCCTTGCGATATCGCCCGCTCGAGCGGAGCAGCGATGTAGACCGCCCGCCCCTGACCGAACTGGTTCATGGTCAGCAACGGACTGCCTTTCGCGTCCGTGGCAACGACGGTCGCGCCTCCATGACCGAGGAGCGCGAAGTTGGGGATGTCGATCCTGGCGTCGAACGATGCGAGCGAACCCAAGACGTCGACTTGTGCTACGCGGCATGACAGCTCCTCGCGCCCTCCTCCATCGCCGAGGAACTCGATGCCGAAGACCTCCCGGATGGCCGGATGCGTGTCACCGCCACCGTACGAGCAGAGCAGGGAGCCTCCTGCCTGCACGAATGCCTTCGCGCGTTCCCATGTCTCGTCGGCGAGCGAGAGAGCCGAAGGCACGATCAAGACCGAGTACCTGTCGAACTCGTCGATCTCGCGCGCGACGGCGACCGGTATGTGCGCCTGCTTGGCCTGCACGAATGCCTGCAGGCAAGCCCGCGGGTCGTAGAGACCCGCGAGACTCGGAAGCGGCTCGTAGCGCTCGGCAGGGATGAGCACCGCGGTGCGCTCCTGCGCGAGTCCGTAGCGCCGTAGATCGATACGCGCTGCAACGCGTGCGAAGGATTCGAGTTCCGAGAGCGCCGGCTTGGGCTCGCCCTCGGTGTCGGCTAGACCCACGAGCACCTCGAAGGGGTCGCGGAAGTATGGCTCCCTGCGCTCCGTGTCCAAGTCGCGGAAGCGTCTTGCCACGATGCCCGCCGCCCTGTTCATCAACCCGGAGTACAGTACGTTCCGAACGAAGACCGCTTCCTCGGCAGGAGAGAAGTCCAGCGAGAATACGCCGACGTCATCGAGCAGCACCGGCAGGTCGCGAGCAGCCGAGCGCAGGAGGAAGGAGTCCAGATAGGTCGAGGGTCCCGACGTGATAGGCCCTTCCGCGGCGAAGACGCGATATGCGGCAGTCGCGTGACTTACCGCGAACTCGCACGTGTCGATTGCATCCCGAGGGTCTACACCGGTGTGACGGAAGAGCGTCTCCGGGTCGATCGAGACGATCACGGGCCGCTCCGGATCCACTTCGCGCACGGCTTCGCGCATGGTTTCGATCCAACTTTCGAGCTCCTCAGCCGCCGAGAACCCCGAGCAGAACGCCTCGTTGGCGAGATCCCAAGCGAAGATGGCCGTCTCAGCGCGGAACCGGTTGACCACCTTCTGGATGAGTGCGACTTCGCGCTGGATGAGATAGCTGTCGGTTCGCGGATCGCGCTTCTTGCCCCACGGGACGTCGAGCATCTCGGCAAGTCGGTCGTCACAGAAGAAACAAACGATGACTTGCAGCTTGTGCGTTCGAGCAGCGTCGATGACGTCCTGAAGACGCTCGATCGCATCCTCGTCGTACTGGCCGACCTGAGGCTCGAGAACCTTCCAAGACACGAAGACTCTGACGAGCGACATCCGCGCTTCGGCGAGTCGTTCGAAATCCGCGTTCGCATCGCCCGAGTACCAGTCGTCCCAACCTTGGGTCTCGGCGTCGAGCGGGTAGTAGTTGACGCCGATGGGGAACATCGGGTTCCGGCGCGGCGCCTTGCCCGGCTGCGCCGGCGCAGCCTCGGCAGCCACCGGACCCTCAGACCGCTTGGCAGGCGCTGGCTTGGGCTTCGGGGTGGACGTAGCGGGCTTGGAGGCCCTCTGCACACGCCTGTCTTTCGATCCCTTGCGGGTAGGCACGGACCCTACGCCCTCCCCTCGGCATAGACGTCGTACAGGCGCCAGAACAGCCCCTGCCGGCGTGTGTCGTAGTACGCGGCGCGACGAATCTCCCACTGCGCCTCGGCAAACCGTCCTTCGGTCATCAGCACCGCGGCCAGACCGAAGCGCGCACGCACGCATGTCGGATCCAGCGCGATTGCCGTCCTGTACGCCTGCTGCGCATGCGCGTATCTCTGCAGTCCGAGAAGCGATTCAGCGTACAGTACGTGGGGCATCGGCTGCTTCGGAACCGCTTTGGCGAGCGCGGCGAAGACCCTCGTGGCGTTGCGCGAGAGTCCGGGCCGTTTCGAGAAGGCCACGCCCAGGCAGTACACGGCCGTGGGCGTTCGTGTCGAGATCGACAGGGCCCGCAGGGCGCATGCCATCGCCTCGTTCACGGCCTCCTGCTTCAAGTACAGGTACGCGACGAGTCCGAGCGCCTCCGGATCCTCAGGGTTCTCGTCGAGGATCAGCCGGATGAGTTCGGCCGCCGAGAAGAAGTCCTCCTCGAAAGCGAGTGCGCCGGCAGCATCGAGGCGCGCCTGGCGCTCGGGTGCCACTTCCGCGGGATCCGGTGCAGGGTTGCCATCGTCGCAGATGCCCGCGAGAGAGAAGAACAGGTCGTCCTGGCTCGGATCGAGCTCTCCCGCCTTTCGAAAGCCCGGCAGCGCCGTGGCCATTCCCTCTTTCTTGAGCGCCGCGACCGCGAGATTGTACATCGCGCGCGCCTCGGCAGGGTCGAGTTCGAGCGCCCGACGCCAAGCCTCGATGGCCTCGTCGTCGAAGGCGGCAGCGGAGAAAGCCTCGCCGAGCTGCACGTGTGCGGTGACGAGATCGGGTTCGACCTCGGCGAGCTCGTGCCACACGAGAATGGACTGATCCCACATGCCCCCTCGGCGGTCGTAGGCTAGGCCGAGCGCGAGGTATGCCGGGGAACACGACGGATCCATCTCGATCGCGCGTGCCGCCGAAGAGATCGCTTCGTCGTAGAAGTCGCCTGTGAGCATCAGGTCTGCCAGCAGGCAGTGGGTCAGGGCCTCGCTTTCGTCGAGACGCAGCGCCTGGTAGCACGCCTCCACTGCAGGCTGGACCTGACCTTGACGCGCCAGACCCTCCGCGAGCGCAAGTTGCTGGGAGCGTTCGGCCATAAGCCTAGGTGCCACCCCCAAGCCTGTCGCGTACGATCTTCTGGACGATCTTGAGCGAGCTCTCGACCCCTCTAACCACGCCGTTGGCACCCACCTGTTTCGCGAGCGAGACATCGGCCGCGAACGGTCCGCCGGTCACCAGCATGACGACGTCCTCGTGTCCTGCCGACGTGAGCATCTCGCGCACGCGAACCACGGAGCGCGCCGTCGCTGTCATCTCTGCGGCCACGATCAAGAGACGCGAGCCCGTCTCCTCGACCCGCTCGAGGAACTCGGCCGGTCGCACGTCCACACCGAGGTCAACCACACGGTGACCGGCCTCCTTGAGGGCGGCCCCGATCACGTCCTTGCCGATGCTGTGGTAGTCGCGATGCATCGATCCTATGAGCACGGTCACGCCCGTGTCCTTGGAGGCCGCAGGCGGCGTGACAAAAGAGGTGATCTGCTCCGCCACAACCGCGGCCTGGGTGAACGTGACTTCGTCGATGGCTCCGCTCGCCCACGCGCCGCCGAGCAGTGACATGGCGGGGGCGAAGAGCTGGTCGAACAGCTGGGCCTGCTCCAGACCTGAGTGTCTGGACGCCTCGACGACGGCGATCGCGCCGGCGGGGTCTTGGCTCACAAACGCTTGGTAGAGCTGCGCTGCAGCGTCGTCAGCCATCTCAGACACCCCCTAACTGGAACGGACCGACGCGGCCCGTATCTCGTGGACGCGTCTCGCATCCTCGGACCGGCATCTCATTATCGCAAAGGCGCGAGACCTCCGAAAAGAAAGCCCGGACTTCTTCGCGCCGGCTCGTACCTGGTAGCGGTGGTGGGACTCGAACCCACAAGGCCAAAAGGCCAGGGGCTTTTAAGGCCCCCTCCTGTACCAGTTCGGATACACCGCCCCGTGCTGAGACGCCCACGCGCGACTTCGTTGCGGTATCTCCGTTCACCACGACCGCCGATAGACGTCGAGCAGCATCCCATACAGTATGTCGCGGTCGCTCACACGCGTCGAATCCAGTTCCGCCAGATCCAGTAGAGTCAGGAGCACGAGCACGCCCCCGACGATGACCGGGGCCCGGCCGGGATGCAGGCCCACCACACGCTCGCGCTCGCGAAGCGGCAGTCCCGCAAGCATCAGCAGCGTCTCTTCCACCGTCTCCCGGTCAAGCATGAAGTCCTGCACTCGCGCTGCATCGTACTCCGGAGTCGGCATTCCAAGGACTATCGAAGCGATAGTCGTCGCCGTTCCCGCCACAGAGATCATCACCCGCGCCTTCTTGGGAGCCGTCTCGAAGAATGGCCGAAGAGTGCGCTCGGCGAACCGACGCGCCGCGTCGAGCTCCTCCGCGGACGGAGGATCCGTCGGCAGGAACAACTCGGTGATGCGACGCGAACCCACGTCCAGCGAGAGCGAGTGGACCGCGCGTGCGCGTGCCTCTCCCCCTGCCACGCAAATGTCACCTAGGATGAGCTCGGTCGATCCACCGCCGATGTCATCGACGAGGAGGCCTTCTCCTTCGACGCCAAGAGTGGCTCCGCCGAAGGAGAGTTCCGCCTCGCGTTCGCCCGAGACGACCAGCGGTCGCAAGCCCCGTGACTCGAGCAGCGAGAGCAGTTCGGCGCTGTTGGCGGCATCCCTCGAGGCCGAGGTCGCGATGGCCGAGTGCTCCTCGACACCGAGCGACCGCATTCGTTCGGCGTATCGTCCGACGACATCGGCCACCCGACCCATCGCTTCCAGCGAGAGAGAGCCTCTCACCGCAAGACCCTCTCCAAGATGCGTGATGTCCGTGCTGCGCTCGACCTCGTCGATCTTGACGCCCGACTCCGTGGACGATACGTCCGCGACGAGCAAGCGCGTCGTCACCGTTCCAACATCGACAGCTGCGATGCGTCTCATCTCGTTCCCTCTTGGCCGCGCGACCTTGCCTGCGATAGGCCCCGCGATTCCAACGCCTGGGGAGAGCAGCGATCGTCGTCGCACTCCGGTTCCGTCTCGCACACGACCGCTTCACCGACAGGATCGTCTGTTCCGGCCAGATACGCGGCCACGTGCGCGTGCAGGCACTTTGTCGCGATTGGCTCCCGCTGGCCGGCGATCCCCACATCGGCACACGGGTCGTCTCCTCCACCCTCTGCGGCTCTGAGTTCTCGGTATCGAGAATCCGCCGCCTCGAGACGCTGCGCGAGGACGGAATCTTCGGCAAGCCGCTTCGCCCACTGGGCCGCAGAGCCCCTGGATTCTTCTTCACCGACTCGCCGGACCAGCCATGGACAGGTGAGCCAGAAGAGAGTCGGGAAAGGCGTCCCGTCGGCCAGTCTTGGGGGAGAGGCGATCGTCGAAGGCCTGCCGAACCTGCACCGCGTCGCGACCCTCCACGGCACGCGTGGTTCCCGTTCGAGTTGGGCGGTCACGATGAGCGAGTCCTCCGTGCGTGTCCCTTCGGCAGGACGGTGCATGTGCCTACCGCTCCAAGCCGAAGACGTAGTCCAGCAGCCGAACCAGTAGCGGCTCGTCGGAGGGCGGCGAAGCGACGTCCACGACAGGTGCCGGAATGGTGGGCTCGCTGCCGACCGTCACCACGTAGAGGTTCTCGCCTTCCTTCACCATGCCGAGGTCGGAGCGCGCCATCTCCTCGACGCCTTCCGGCGTCTTCAGGCGGTCCACCTGGGCCTTCAGGTCCTGGTTGCGTTCCTTCAAGCTCGCCAGTTCCTGTTCGAGCCTCGTCTTCTCGCGTGCCTCAAGGTACTGCAGTCGCGCGGTCGGATACAGCATCCAGGCGGCCAAGGCCAAGAGGAATACGAGAGCTAGCGGCAGGAACCAGGCTCGCGATGCTCGACGGGCACGCGAGCGTGCGGTGTTGGAGGTCTTGGGACCCGATGCGGAGGTATTCCGGCCCTTTCGCGCACCCGAAGAACGAGTCGGCTTCGCGCGTGAGGACGCTGAAACAGGCCGCCCGGACCTACTCGTCCGGCGCGCCTTCGCTGAAGCCCCGTGCTTCGTTCTGCTACGAGATGCCATACCTGCCACATTTACTGCGTGCGGGCCAGCGACACGGCGAAGGGCGAACAACCCTTTCACCAGCAGGGATGATATCACAAAGCGTCCGTCGGGCGCACCTTAGGCTCAGGTGTAGGTGAAGGCACTCGGGAAGCTGCTAGGCCGGAACCTCGCGCACGAGTATCAGATCGGTCGTACCCGGCTTGCCGCGGACTACTCCGGCAGTGATGGCGACTATGTCTCCGGCCATCACCAGCCCCTCGTCACGCACGGCAGCGACGAGGCCCTCGAGCGCGAGGTCCTCTGCCGATGCGACCGGCGCGACAACGGTCTCCGTGCCCCACACGAGCTCCAACTGTCGCGCAACCGCCTCGGAAGGCGTGACCGCTACGATCGGCACGCTGGGGCGATGGCGTGCCACGGCACGTGCGGTCGCACCCGACTGGGTGGCGGTGAGAATGGCCGCAGCCCGCAGATCCTCCGCAAGCTCGCAGACGGCCGCGCTCACCGCGTGAGTGACGCTCGAATCCGTTGCGGGGACTCTGTCGTGCGCAACCGGCTCCAGCGAGGCCTCGGCTCGACGGACGATGAGCGCCATCGTCGCAACCGCCTCGGCAGGATACCTCCCTATCGCAGTCTCTGCGGAGAGCATGACAGCGTCGACGCGATCGAATATGGCGTTGGCGACGTCCGACGCCTCTGCGCGCGTGGGCCTGGGAGAGTCGATCATCGACTCCAGCATCTGGGTAGCGACTATGACGGGCCGGCCCGCATCGCGGCACGCCGCGATTATGCGACGCTGCAGAACCGGCACTTCTTCCGGTGACGTCTCCACACCCAAGTCCCCGCGAGCGACCATCACCGCATCGGCCGCCTCGACGATCGCCTCGATACTGGCAACCGCCTCGTGCTTCTCTATCTTCGCGACGATGGGGATGCCCGAGCCGCCGACGACTTCCCTGAGATCCAGTACGTCCTCAGCACTCCTCACGAAGGACTGCGCGACGATGTCCACGCCTGCCGAAAGACCCCATTCGAGAGCCTCTCTGTCCGCATCGGTGATGATATCGACAGCGAGCGTGACATCGGGGACGTTCACGCCCTTGTGACTCGTCAACGGACCGCCTGAAACGACCAGCGTGCGGACTTCCTCGCCCTCTGCCGCGAGCACCGAGAGCTCGATCCCCCCGTCGTCGAGAAGCACGCGGTCTCCCGGTGATACGTCGCCGGCAAGATCGGCGTTGGTGACGCATGCGCGTGTGGCGTCTCCCGTACAAGGCGTCTTGACGAGCACGAACTGCGCGCCCGTTTCCAGGACCGCCCCGTCCTGGATCTCGCCCAGGCGCAGTTTGGGACCCGGCAGGTCGAGCATCACCCCGACATGGCGTCCCGCCAAAGATGCCGCAGCACGGACGGCTGCGAGAAGGGCGTCGAGCTCGTCGACGTCGGCGTGTGAGGCATTCAGCCGCGCGACGTCGATCCCCGCACCGACCAACGCGGAGAGTGCCTCGGGCGACCGAGTAGCCGGACCGATGGTCGCGACTATCTTCGTCCGGCGCACTCCCGCCCCCTAGTCGGTGTTCATGCCCCTACGTATCTTGCCGTGAAGCGGCGACTCGCAAGCGCCGAGACAGGCTACTCGACAGGTGCCGTCTCGTCGTCCTCGACCATGTCTCGCGGCAGCCTGACCAGCTGTATGTGACCACCATGTCTGCGGACGGTGATTTCCTCGCGACCGAGGCGATGAGCGGCCGTACGCAGGTTTCCGTGCAGTCTGTCCAGGCCTTCTTCATCGGCAGTGATGATCAGCGCCCGATCGCCGCCCGCGAGCAGGTAGCGCACGAGACGCGTGGCCGCACCCCTCGGAATGGGATGTGGTACCCGAACCTCACGCGCGCTCAACGTCCACGCCTCTTCAGGCTCGAGCGCAAGCGCGCACCCACCCAACTCCGCGACCATGATCACTGCCCGCCTTGGCTGCTCGTCCTCAGAGCAAGACCCGTTGACGAAGCGCACGCGCACGTCGAACCCGTGCTTCGACGCGCCCCGAGAAACGTACGCCCAGTTCATCCCAGGGTCGTCGTCAAGAAGCATGATCACTGACTCGCTCACGTGCGTCGCCAGAATCAGGAGCAACCGCATCAGACCGAATCCTCGTCTGGGAGTGAAGGTGACGACGGCGACCTCGAAGGTCTCCTCATCGCCGAGGTCCTCGGCCATCCCCTGTCTGATTCTGAGACGCGGCGAAGAAGCGACTTCGCTGGCCAGAAGCCGACTGAGCATGCCAGGTGAGGGCTCCTGCGCTGTCAGCCGGCCCGCACGACCCAGCAGTGGGCGGGTGAGAACGCCCGTGGCGGCCCCGACTTCGAGTACCGATGAGCCCTCCGGCACTTCCTCCAGCAGCGCTTCGACGAGCTCGGGAAACACTCTCTCTTTGCCAAACTCGCGGTCGTACTTGTCCGCGAGGGCTTCTCGACGCTCGAGCGCGCTGACCAGCGGCATTCCGTGGTCGTACGGAATGTCCGCCGTAATGTTTCGGCTTTGCGGCTTGTTCATGCGATTCCCTAGACCCCGGGATCATGCAAGACGTGACCCCATGATAAATCTATCTGAGATGGCCGAAAGCGTCCATTCCTGCGTAGTCTGCCGAAGCACACAACTCCTCCTCTATGCGCAGAAGTTGATTGTACTTGGCGACACGGTCGGAGCGAGCCGG
>JAOUET010000205.1 GCA_029858605.1 Coriobacteriia bacterium
AGCGCCCCACCAGCGCGGATGCGACGGTGACCGTGTACGGCTCCGACTGGTGCGCCGCATGCCACAAGGGCAGGGAGAGCGGAGGGCCAGTCCACAACCATCCGACGGAGACGAGTGCGACCGCGGCACCCGGTTCACCCTACAGCTACGGCAACGTGGCCATCCTCGCCAGCGACGAGCCCACGTCGGTGACGGTCATGGGCGGCCTCGTCTACAACGGGGGGCGCACGAACAGGGGCTTCCTCATGCCGTATCCGAGGACTCCCCAGCAAAGCGGTCACGCTCCTATCTGCCAACAGTGTCACGAGGACACCCGTGACGCGGGGCAGCTGGTAGGCGACGGCAGCATCGGCGATGCGACTCCGACCGTGATTACCGAGCCGGACGGTCAGGTCGCGAGCGACAACCCGCGCTTCCAGACGTTCCCGCACGAGACGGTGAATCGCAACATGTTGGTCGAGACTGATGACGACCTCTGCATGAACTGTCATCCGGTCACGGCGCTGCCGTGACGGGTAGCTCATAGCTCCTGGAACGCTACATCTCCAGGAACTTCATGAGTTCGTGGACGAGGAATGCCGGCCAGACGATCGCCTGGAGGAATCCGACCACCCCGTCCCAGAAGCCTTCGGCCGTCTGGATGAAGTACACCACGGCTCCAATGAACCCGAGTCCGTATACCGCTCCTGCGCCAGCGGCGGTGCCGTTGTCTCGTGCGCTTGGCATGTGACCTCCCTCGTCTTGCGAGACTCATACCCCTTCACTACGACGGGCAATCTGACGCCCGGATGCAACGCGGACCCTGTCAATTGCCGCCATGGCGTCGGCCCGTGATCGATCTCGTCCTGCGAGGCTAGAAGAGCCGGGTTCGGAATCCCAATCGCGCCAGAACCTTCGGCAGGCCAAGGAAGTGCTTCGAGCTTCCGGGAAAGGCCTTGCCCACTTTGCCATCCTCTCGCACGTTGACGGGGCGTTCGCAGACGTCGATGATCCGCTGCATCATCTCCCCGTCGACGGTGTCCGAGAATTCCGTGGCAATAGGGATTGTCCCGCCCTGCCCGTCGGGCTTGTGCCAGGTGAGCAGCGCCTGGCGCTCCCCGTCACGGATGAGTTCTATCTTGTTCTTCAGCACGATCGGCCTCCCAGTGAAGAATCGCGCGATCGGCACCATGCCGACTCGGCGACGAAGGACGTTCGCCCCCCCGCGAGACTATGCTAGCAGGAGGTCTGGTGGAAGCTCACGGTGTTCGTAACTCATCCACGATGTCTCACCCGAGTCGAACTGGCTGACCTCTCCGCGTTTCGCGCTTGACCGCAGCGGGAATACGGACGTGGGTCTGCGGGGCAGCCACCTTGTGCAGGCTCGTGCTGGCGTTGATTTGCCTCTGCGAACACACGATGACAGTGGGCGAGTCCCACGTAGTTGAGAACGTAGCTGTCACCGAAGAAAGGGGGGTGATGGCAATGGCGAGTCTTGTCAAGAGCACAGTCGTTCACGCGCCGGTCGAGAAAGTCTACGGGTACCTGGACGACCCTGCGCATCTGCCGGAGATATGGCCCAGCTTGTTCGAGATCACGGACGTGCATTTGTTGCCGAATGGCGGTCACAGCAACCACTGGAAGTACAAGATGGCTGGCATCCGCTTGGAAGGCACAAGCGAGGACGTTGAGCACATCGCGAACGAGCGCATAGTCAGCAAGACCAAGGGCGGTACCGACAGCACACAGACCTGGATGGTCGAGCCGGAGGGCGGCGACACGAAGGTCACGTTCAAGGTCGACTACGTCGTTCCCGTCCCGGTTCTGGGCAAGTTGGCCGAAGCCGCCATCGTGAAACTGAACGACCACGAGGGCGACACGATCATGGCGAACCTGAAGACCGTGATGGAGACAGCGTAGCGTCAGTCCTTCCCACGGTTCGATCCGACGCACAGCGCGAGCCGAAGGCTGCCCCTCGGACACCGCCCGCCCACTCACGGGCGACGTTCAGTTGTGGAAAGGAACAGATGGGGCGGTCACCGTCCGGTGGCCGTTGGCGTTGCTCGATGAGGAGGTTCTTCGGATGGAATGGACGTTTGTAGACATCATCTGGTCGATGGTCGCGTTCTTCTTCTGGTTCATGATCATCTGGATGTTCATCGGTGTGTTCGGTGACATCTTCCGCCGAGATGACATATCGGGCTGGGCGAAGGCTGGATGGATCGCTCTCATCTTCTTCCTGCCGTTCCTCGGCATCCTCATCTACATGATCGCGAGGCCCAAGATGACCGAGCAGGACAAGCGCCTCATGGCCGAGGCGTTGGAGCGGGAGCGTCGCTTGTCCGGCTACTCGGTTGCCGATGAGATCGCGAAGGCGGCGCAACTGCGTGACGCAGGGACCATCTCCGCTGACGAGTTCGAGGCCATCAAGAGCCGCGCGCTCGCGTAGCGCACTTCATGCACGGCGCAGCCTGACGCGATGCTGGTGTGCGGTCGCGCTCTCGGCGACGTCCGTTTCCGAGAGGGGCCGGTACCACCGTCCGTATGCTGCAGCCAGAGGCGCCGCAGTCACACCGTGGGCGACGATGCTGAGAGCGACTGTGAGCACGACGGTCGCGAACAGACTCTCTTCGCTCGACAGGCCCCTGCCGAGCATGCTGAGCGCGAATACGATCGACGCAAGCCCTCTCGGCCCGAACCAGCCGAGGAAGCCGACTGTCGGCGCCTTTGAATGCGTTCCGAGGAGTGAGATCGCTACCGGCAGCATGCGCACCATCGTCAAGCTCGCGAGCGCGTAGAGCCACGTCTGCGCCGTGAAGTATGGCCACGCATAGCCGATGCCGATGGCTCCGAACGCCACGAAAGTCACTGCAGAGAACAATTCGCTGACCTGCTCGGACAGATACGCCACAACGAGCCCCCTGTGCCGCGTGATAGCGCCGAAAGCCATGCCACCCGCGAACGTCGCGATGAAGCCGCTGCCGTCGAATGCGGTCGCCAACGAGTACGCGGCTGTCGCGGTGGCGAGCATGACGACCTGACGCCACGAATCATCGACCCATCCGCGCTCATCCGCGTAGCGGATCACGAGCGCG
>JAOUET010000034.1 GCA_029858605.1 Coriobacteriia bacterium
GAGAACTGTGAGCATCGTGCCCTCGACGGGCTTTCGAACAGCCTGGAATGCGACCACCTGCGCACGCTCCAAGGCCTCAGCGATCGTCGCCGGCTCCAGTGCGGGAGCGTTGCCCAGGATGTCGCAGACGCCCCGAACTACCTGGCTCAAGATAACGCCCGAGTTCCCGCGCGCTCCCATAAGCGACCCGTGGGTGATCGCGCTGCAGACCGCAGAGACATCGGAGTCGTACGGTAACGACCGGAGCTCGGACAGAACGGCGTCCATTGTCAGCGACATGTTGGTTCCTGTGTCGCCGTCCGGGACGGGAAAGACGTTCAACTTGTCGACGTCGTCTTGCCTCTCCCTGAGCGCACCGGCTGCCGCAGAGACGAGCGTCAGGAATGCGGGTTCGGGGGACATGCGTCCTCTCTCGTCAGCTACGGACCTTTATTCCTTGGACGTGGACATCGACGTCCACGACGTTGACATCAGCCATGCTTGTCAGCACGTAGCGCACGCGCTCGGCGAGATTGTGAGAAACCTCGGTCAGATTCGTGCCGTGCTCGATCACGACGTACAGGTCGACACGGACACCCTCATCCAGGGTCGATATCGCGACGCCCTTGCGGAGACGGTCGCGGGTCAAGAGCTGGGCGACGCCATCGCGCAAAGAAGGGCTTGCCATGCCCACGATCCCATAGCACTCGAGAGCCGCGAAGCCAGCGAGATCAGCGAGGACATCGTTGGCGATCTGAATCTCTCCACTCGCGTCGGCGCTCATATGGTCAGCCCCGCTCATATGGTCAGCCCCTTCAAACGCGTGCGACCCTACATCACACGCCAGTATATCCGATTGCGATGGGCGGAACGTGCGGCTCGACCTGCCACCTTTGTTGTCGTAGGAAGAGCGCTGTGGTATCATCCACGCGCTTTGCGCTACTTCTTCGTGCGGTCCCTGCGGTCGCACGAATACAGATGGGAGTCCCAGCAATGTCCAAGGTGTGCGCCGTCTGCGGCAAGAAGCCTTCTGCAGGTAGGAACGTTAGCCATTCACATCGAGTCACCAATCGTATGTTCAGGCCGAACATCCAGAAGGTGACGGCGGTCATCGATGGTTCTGTGAAGAAGGTCAATGTATGCACCAAGTGCATGAAGGCCGGCAAGGTGGTTCGCGCCTAGCCGTTCGCACCGCCCTACCCGCTACCTTTTTCACTCCTGTCTCGATCGATCCACTCCATGCCCATGAAAGCACGGACTACCTCGGGGTCGAACTGCGTCCCCGAGCTCTTCTCGATCTCCCGGCGCGCCTCTTTGGGCGGGAAGGCCTTTCGATACGGGCGTTCCGACGTCATGGCAACGTAGGCGTCCGCGACAGCGAGTATGCGCGCCTCGAGCGGGATGTCTTCGCCGGCAACTCCCGCGACGTAGCCGGAGCCGTCGAAGCGCTCGTGGTGGTGGTAGACGATGGGCGCGACCTTGCGCAAGGCCGGGACCTGTTGGAGTATGTCGGCAGCGACCTCCGGGTGCATCTTCACCAGACCTCGTTCGATGGTCGTGAGCGGTCTGCTGGATGCCGCGTATAGGCTCCCCGCTCCTGCCATGCCTATGTCGTGGAGAATGGCCGCTATCTGCAGCGCACGAAGACTTTCGTCGTCCAGGCCCAGCGAACTCCCCAAGTCCATCGTGAGCTCGGCCACGCGATCGGTCCCACCATGTGCGTACGGGTCTTTGGTCTCGAGTGCCAGCGCGAGAGCGCGCAGCGAAGAGAGGTAGAGCTCCTCTGCCGAGTGGATGGCACGAGCGTTTCTCAAGGCGACCGCGGTTTGGCGCCCGAGCAACTCAAGGGTGTCGAGTAGGGACTTCGTGAAGTGGGCTGGATACCTTCGACTACCTACGTTCAGGACGCCGAGGAGACCGTCTTCGTCGGATATCGGGACCGACACAGCGGACCGGACTCCGTGCCGCTCCCCGCGACTGGGCTTGCCAGGCAGGTCCTCTACCAGCACGGGCTGGTTGGTAGCCGCGACCCAACCCGCTATCCCCTCGCCGAGGGAGACGACGGTGGACGAGATGACGTCGTCGGGGAGCCCGTGAGCGGCAGCCATCCTCAGGCGGTCGTCCTCCGACAAGAGCATGATGCTGGCGGTAGCAGCGTCCGCCAAACGAACCGCGGCGGCGAGGGACTCGCGGATGACGCCTTCCTCGTCCAACGTGCGCGCGAGCACACGTGCCGCTTTCATCAGACGCGTCGCTGCCAGATGCTCGCGTTTCCCAAGGTGAAGAGCGAGTGCACCGGTGAGAGCGGTTCTCATGACCAGGAAGACTTGCCGCAGAGACGCGCCGGAAGGCTGAGTGTCTGAGGCGATGTCCACGGCCGCTACGCCGCGGACGTCCGCAGTGCCGATGGGAGCGGCGTAGCGCCAAAGCGTGCGCGACCCTTCGGCACCAGAAACGCGACTCTGCATCTCGAAGATCGCTCTATCCTGAACCAGAGCGGCACCGAGAGTCGTGCCCTGGATTGCGACGGGTGTGCTCGCCGGAGCGAGTGTGCCTTGGCGGGCAACGGGTCGAAGCGTACCCGTGGGAGCGTCTTCGAGCCAGACGTGGGCGGCAACAGCTTCGCCGGCCGATCCGGCGTTCTCGAGTAGCGCCGCCACGACTGAGTCGGCATCCATGACCGAGGGTTGCGCCACTTGGCGGAGCAGGGCATCCGATCCGTCCTGCGTGCCACTGGCGTCTGCGTCGCTGGGACTCTTTCGGCTGGGTGAGCGACCTCGCTCGAGACGCAACCCCAGGGCCATGCCCGCAACCACCACGAAGGCGGTGGTTGCAGCGGCAGCGGATGACGACTTCATGTCGTATGTGAGCGCGCCGGCACCAAGTGCGCTGGCGGCAACCACGATGGCGGTTGTTCTCTTCACGGGATACCGATCGCTTGTGGTGTTGTCGGCGCGATTATACCGCCTCGTCGGCATTGCCATCGCAGTCGGGGGGCGTTGATGGGGACTCGTGGAAGCCCAGCGGAACCGGCACGGTGACCAGCAGCACACCCATGTCTACCTGGGCCGTCGCATGCTCCTCGGTGACGACATTGCTGATACCCAACGACGACAGCGGATCCATGAGGTACTGCGTCAAGGGGTAGCGGACTCCGTTGAGGGAGACAAGAGCTCGCGCCTGCAGGGCCATAACGGAGAACGTGGTTCCCGGTGCCGGAAGCGCGATGCTATCCCGGCCGGACGATGCGAGGACCCAACAAGTCTGGTCGGGTTCCCTTGCGACAGGAGAGAGATCTGCATGGCGAGCCATGCTTCCGAGGGTGGCCAAAGTGTGCTCGACCCTGGCGCCCAGGCAGGCGGTGAGAACGACTTGGGTGAGGGAAGTGCGAGCGACTTCGGCGAGGGCTAGGTCCAGGTCCGTGATGTCCTTGTCTTTGGGGAAGCGCCGAAGCGGGACACCCTCGGATTCCAGGCGCTCGAGAACCTCGGTTTGTATGGAATCCATGTCGCCGATGACGATGTCGGGAGTGCGGTCGCATCTGAGGCACAGACCGGCGCCTCCGTCGACAGCCACCACGCGCGACGCACCTTCCATCAACCTACGGTAGAAGGCATCGTCGACTCGCCTCGTGGGTGCCGCACCCACGACGAGTGTGTAGAGCGGCTTCATCGCGCAGAAGAGGTGGTCGGTGCCGCTTCGGCGAGCGACAGAACGGGCAGCAGAACCAGAGCTGCGTAGAAGCACAGTGCAGTTGAGATCGGGACGTAGAGGTTGTACAGCGCCGAGTAGAGCAGCACCGGTTGATCGCCGGCGAACTCGGAGAAGAAGACGTATCCGGACACCACGTGCGCGAGATAGCGACACGCGGCACCCAGCAGGAAAGCGGGCAAAGCGACGGTCCACAGAGCGGTCGTCACCGTCCCGCGCCGAACGGCCTTCATCCAGGCCCCGGCTGCCACGCCCGCAACGCCCACGCCCGCGTACGCGACGGGATAGTCGAGCAGCGCTTGCACCCAATGCACGACGTAGGGGTCGACAAAGTAGTCCAGGACGCCGTAGAGGGCGCCCGCGAGTATCCCTACCCCCAGGCCTCGCCTGACGGCCAGTATGAACAGCGGCAGCATGCCCAGCGAGACGGTGCCTCCCTGCGGCATATGCCAAAGCTTGAGTGTGTTGAGCACCGCCGCCAGGGCGATCGTGAGTCCGATCTCGACGGTGATTCTGACGCGCTCGCTTCGCATGCTGCCTCCCGAACGTTGCCGCACGGAGTGCGGGCCGGGAGTGCGCCGAGTCTGCCAGGAAGAAGCACGACTACCGTGTTCCGTACCCCGCATTACCGGGGCCGTCGCGTCGGTCGCGGTCGATGCCGCCTCTCAGCCGCCTCAGTGGCAGCTCCCGATACGGTATGGGTCCTGCTGACAATCCTGTCACAGGCAGAAGTCTCGTGCAAGAACGTGAGCCTGTGACGTCGAGAACATGGATCCTCAGACTCCCAAGCGGTGCCGAGACCCTACTCCATCGCTCTGAGGTACGGGTAGGGGTTTACCGCTCCCCCGCCCCCAGGGTGTATCTCGAAATGCAGGTGGGGAGCTGAGGCACTCGCGTTGCCGGTAGAACCGACATAGCCGATGACCTGACCCGCCTGGACCGTACCTGAGCTGATTGCATAGCCGTCCAGATGCGCGTAGTAGAAGACCCAGCCGTTGTCTGCGTGGAGGTAGATCGACTTGCCCCCCTTGCCGCTGTATGTCGCGCTCACGCTTCCTGAGAGCACCGCAACGCAGGACGTTCCACGCGGCGCCATGATGTCGGTGCCTTTGTGGCTGCGTCGACCACCGTCGCGAGAGGCGCCCCAGGTATCGCTGTAGTAGTGAACGCCCTGGACCGGGAACACCATGCCGTTCTTGGCTGGCACACCGGGCACTTGCCTCGCGGTGGTCCCACGTTGGCGATC
This sequence comes from Coriobacteriia bacterium, assembly GCA_029858605.1. Lineage (GTDB taxonomy): Bacteria > Actinomycetota > Coriobacteriia > Anaerosomatales > JAENZW01 > JAENZW01. Next base: position 4,937 of record JAOUET010000034.1, read on the forward strand.
GAGTTCCTTCTTGAGTGAGTCATAGCGAGATCTCACAGACGAAAGGCGGGCCCTGAGCTTCTCGCGTTCGGCGGCCAGCTGCTTGAAGGCAGCTGCCTGTTCTTCTCGTTCGCGCTCGGCTTCGGCACGCTGCTGCTGGAGTTCGGCGGCCAGCCTCTTGGACTCGGAGATCGCGGCCGCATCGGCGTCGCCCACCCTCTTGATGAAGTCGAGCGTTGTGACGAGTTCCTGAAACGACGACGCCCCCAATATGATCGTCAGGTAATCGATCGCATCCATCCTGTACATCCCTTGCAGCCTTCGCCCCAGCGCCTCTTGGGATGCCTGAAGTTCCTTCTCGGTCTTGGCGATACGCGCGTCGAGCTTCTCGATACGGGTTTCGGTCTCGTCGAGACGCCAGTAGGCACGGTCGTAGTCCGCACCCACGTCGCCCAGCTCCGCTCGAATGGCGTCGAGGTCGCGTTCGAGATCGGCCACGCTCGGCGCGCCCGGGGCGCGGCCGGGACTGTGTGTGAAGACGGCAAGCAGCGTCACCGCTGCGATCAGCGCAAGCAACCGGCCCGCAATGGAGTGTCGATCAATCACGTTGCCGCACAACCTCGCTTCTCCTCTACCGGGGAGTGCCGAGTTTCTCGCCGATGGCCCTGTAGAGCTTCTCGGCGATCCTGTCCGAATACGTGGGGTCGCGCAACAGGCTAGCGTCCTCTTCGTCCGCAAGACTGCCGAGCCCAACACGCACCACGGCCATGGGAAGATCTCCAAGCACTGCGTCGGCCTCTGCGACCTCCGAGGTGACCGCTCGACCGTCCGCGGACAAGAGGTTGGCGATCTCCGCGGCCACGGCTTCGGAAGTCTGACGCGCCGAGGAGGTTCGTTCGCTGACTACCGTGACGACCCTGGCGCCCCCCGGCCCCGACTCGGCAATCGTCATCCCGATCGCGAGGATCGCACCGGTGGATTCTTCGGCCCGATTCGCTCGGGCGCCGTCGGAAACGTCCTCTTCGGATCCGGTCCGAGTCACGGTGACGTCGGCGCCGGAGGCCTCAAGGAGCGACTGGAGCCTCAGTGAGGACTTGAGCGTGACATCAGTACTGCCGTCGGGCGGCGGAGTGGGGTCCAGGACGATGTGGACGCCAGTGAGGTCGAAGGGCATCAAGGTCGGAGTGGAGCCGGGTTCTGCTGCCACCGCGAGCAGCACCCTGTCCGACGTGCGTACCGTGGCTCCCTGGAGCGGGTTCGTGTAGAGGACCGTGTCCTTCGGGACGGTCGCGTCCTCGACGTACTCGACTTCCACGATCAAGCCCAGCGTCTCGAGTCGTGCTCGCGCGAGGGAGAGGCTTTCTCCAACCACATCGGGCATCGCAAACTGCTCGGCGCCGGCCGATACGACGATCGAGACGATGGAGTCGCGCTCGAGCATCGTGTCCGGAGAGGGATCCTGTTCGAGCACGGTTCCGGATGGCTGCAGATCGAAGCGGGTCTCCCCCACCTCGCCCCTCAGACCGGACTGCGCGATGACCGCCAGCGCGTCCCCCTGGTTCATGCCGACCACATCGGGAACCGAAACGCGATCGCCGCGGGCAACGAGGATCGCGACGACCACGACCACAGCCACGACGAGAATCATTCCGGCTGCTGCGATGGGGATCCAGCTCGGGACCAGGCGCCTCCGCAAGGGGCGATCGAAGTGCGGCGAGTCCACAAAGGCGACCTCGTCTTGCGAAGAGGTCTGCCCCGATACCGGCGTCTCTTGCTTTCGGTTCGAACCGCCCACCTGGGACTCTTCCTTCGTCATGTGCACAAGTGTAGCGTTCTCGGCCGCTTGGTGCGCTCCTTGCACAGACCGTCGCAGCACGATATCCTGCATCGCTGTTCGATAATCGTGAGAAGGGTCGACCGCAGTGCCCGCGTACGACTACCGTTGCACGGAGTGCGAGCAGGTATTCGAAGTTCGCCACGCCGCAGGAGAGCAGTTGAGCGTCGACTGCCCGTCGTGCAGCGCGCGCGCGAAGCGCGTGTTCTCCCCGTTTGGCGTGGTGTTCAAAGGGTCGGGATTCCACAACACCGACTATCGCGCGAAGCCCTCGGACGAGAAACCATCTCCCGACAAGCCAAGAGAGGCAGCGCCGTGCAGCAAGAAGGACTCGGACTCTTCGGCTTGCTCGAACTGCCCCGCTGCGGAATAGGGCTTGGCGTCAGTCCATCCTGACCCAGAACTTCTCGTCACCGGTGCGATAGACAGTCTCGACGAAGCGAACCGTGCCCGTCTTTCCGTCCATGGTGACCGAATGGGTTCGTGCTCCCGCGCCGAAGTATTTCACGCCGCGCAACATCTCTCCGTCGGTGACACCCGTTGCGATGAACGCGACCTCATCCGTGTCCACGAGGCAGTCCATCGTCAGGACGTCGTCGATGTTGCATGTGCCCATCACCTTCGCGCGGCCGCGCTCCTCCTCGTTGCGCCACACGAAGCGGCCCATGAAGCACCCGCCGATGCACAGCATCGCGGCGCACGCAAGAACGCCCTCCGGAGCTGCTCCGATTCCCATGTAGACGTGAATGCCGGTACCTTCGATCGCAGTTGCCACGGCGCCGAAGACGTCGCCGTCGGTGATCAGTCGGATTCGCGCACCGGCTGTGCGGACCTCGGATATCAGGTCGGCGTGGCGGTCCCGATCGAGGATGCACACGACTAGGTCCTCGACCGGCCGCTTGAGGGCCTTCGCGATGTTCGCCAGGTTCTCTGTGGGACTGGCGTCGATGTGGATAGCGGTCGCGGCTTCGGGGCCCACCGCGATCTTGTTCATGTAGGTGTCGGGCGCATGGAGAAGGGTGTTCTCAGGGCCGAAAGCGAGTACCGCCAGGGAATTCGGCTGGCCGTCGGCGGTGAGGTTGGTTCCTTCCAGTGGATCGACGGCGATGTCGATCTTGTGACCTCCGCTGCCGACCTCTTCGCCGATGAACAGCATAGGGGCCTCGTCCCGCTCGCCTTCACCGATGACGATGCGCCCCGAGATGTCGATATCGTTCAGGGCCTTGCGCATCGCCTGCACGGCAGCGTCGTCGGCAGCGTGCTTGTCACCCTTCCCCATCCAGCGACCCGCGGCGAGTGCCGCGGCCTCAGTCACTTCAAGCATGTCCACGATTCTGGTGTTTGCCATGTCCCCTCCTGAATCTCGCGCGGACATCAGCGCCGAGCAAGAACTGCGGCGAAGTGCCCGTCGGGCCCCCCAGCTTCCGGCAGCGAGCAGAACCAGCCTTCGTCAGTGATGAAGCGCGCCCAGGAGCCTGGAACACGATCGTCCGCGCCATACGGCACGAACGGACTCCCCTGCTCCGAAGACAGGAACGACTCGACGACATCCTCGTTCTCCCGGCGCAAGATGGTGCATGTCGAGTACACCACGAACCCACCGGTCCTCACAAGGCCGCATGCGGTTGTCAGCAGACGCAACCCCAGTTCGGCAAGGCGAGAGCAGTCTTCGGGCACGAGCGCCCAGCGCTTCTCCGGATGCCGTCTTAGGGTCCCCACGTTGGAACACGGTGCGTCGATGAGGACGACGTCTGCCCCATGGGGCAGCGCACTGCGCATGGCTTCCGCGTCGAGGGCGTCGCAGACCAAGCCGCTCACACCCGGTACGCCGAGATGCTCCATGCGCTCGCTGAGGACCTCGATCTTGAACTCGTGAATATCGATCGCCAGAACCGTCGCGTGCCCGTTCAACGCCGCCTGGATGAGCATCGTCTTGGTACCTCGGCCCGCTCCGACATCGAGGTAGTCTCCCTCAGGCGATAGAGATGCGATTCTCGCCACGAGTTGCGCAGCGGCGTCCGAGACGACGGCGAGACCTTCGGCCAAAGCGCGCCCGCGGACGGCCCGAGCAGGCTTGCGACACACAAGACAGCCGGGCACGTCACAATCCGCGGGCTCTGCTCCGTCTTGAAGGAGCGCCTCGACGAGCGCATCGCGCGTTCCTCGGAAGGGATTGTGCGCCACGTACAACGGTGCCGCCGTGTTGTTGGCGTCCAGGATCGTCCTGGCAGCGTCATGCCCGTACTGTTCGACAAGGAGACCGGCGAGCCACTCGGGATGGCCGGTTGCCCTCGCCAGCGCTGCGACGTCGGAGTCAGGGTCCCCCCACGGGAATGCCTCCGCATCTTCGGCGATCCGCCGAAGAACGGCGTTTGCGAATCCAGCTGCCTGCTCTTGTACCGCCTTGACCGCCTCCACGCCCTGATGAACGGCGACTCTCGGTTCGGCGTTCTCGAAAAGCATCTCGAAGGCTCCGAGACGCAGTGCGTCTCGGACCGCAGGGGCGACATCGCGAGGGCGCGGAACGTGGCTGTCGATCGCTTGGTCGAGCGTTCCTCGCGTTGCGGTGACCCCTATTGCCAGGCGGCGCGCGAAGGCTGCGTCGGGACCCGTGGCTTCGGCCGAGGCGGATTGGGCCTCTACAGTCTCGCGGATCCAGGCGTCTCGAGCCCGCGACTTGCGCAGCGCCGCGAGCGCGATCGATCGACCGGGCGCGAGACTCATGGACAGCGCTCCCAGAACGCGTCGGGAGGGATGTGTGCACCTCGCGCATACGCTGCAGCATCCATCTCAGCCTTGCCTGCAGGCTTGACGCGCTCGAGGCGCAGCGCGCCGTCGAGGAAGCCCAGAACGAGAGAATGCTTGTCCGTGTACGCGCGCCCGGAGGCGACCTGTCGGTCCGTGTGCTGTGCGGCCAGTACCTCGAGTGGAACACCGTGGACGCACGCTCGGGACCTCGCGCTGGGAGTGGAGGCTCGCACACGACGAAGTGCCGTTTCGGCTTCAATGGCAGGCTCAAGGGCGACGTCGGCGGCACCCACCTTGTGCGCATACGTGGCATCTGCATCGTTCTGATCGGTCCAGGAAACGATGCCGGCCTCTATCTCGTCGAGTGTCTCGACGAGCGCGGTTGCGCCCTTTTCGGCGAGAATCGCGGTAAGCGATGCGACGTCGTGCTCGTCCACCGGAACGCGAACCGCGTGCGTGAAAGGTCCCGTGTCCAGGCCTTCTTCCATCCGCATGACGACTACTCCCGTGACGCTGTCACCCTCGAGAATGGCCCGGTGCACTGGCGCCGCCCCCCGGTGCCGGGGCAGAAGCGAGGCGTGCACGTTCACACAGCCGTGAGTCGGTACGGCGAGCACCTCCCCGGGGACGATGAGGCCATACGCCGCGACGCAAACGATGTCGGGCTGGAGTTGTCTCAACTGGGACACCACGTCCGGGTCCTTCAAGGTCTCGGGCTGCCGAACAGGTAGTTCAAGCTGGCGCGCCAGCTCCTTGACCGGCGACGGCGTGAGTCGCCGACCTCGGCCGCGCGGACGATCTGGCTGCGTATACACAGCCAACACGTCGTGCCGGCCTGCGAGCGCGCTCAACGGTGCAACCGCGAACTCGGGCGTCCCCATGAAGACGACGCGCACGTCTCCCCCCCTCGTAGGTCGGATTATCGGACGGCCGCGGACGCCTCCGCATACCGACGCAGAGCGGCCTTCTTCTCCTCTGGCGAGGCTCTGTCGATGATGAGCACGCCGTCCAGATGGTCGACCTCGTGTTGGAGGACTCGGGCCAGGAGTTCTGACGCCTCGATGGTCACTGTGTTGCCGCCAAGGTCCACCGCCTCGCAGGTCACGGTGGCACTCCGCTCGATCGGGATTGTGATCCCGGGTACGGAAAGACAGCCCTCGTCCTCGATGACCGTCTCCTCGGAACGGCGGACGATGTGTGGATTGCACAACGCCACGAGGTTGCCTTCTTCGACGTCGTAGACAATGACGCGTTTCAGGACGCCGATTTGCGGCGCAGCCAGGCCGACACCGGGGGCGTCGTACATGGTCCGCGCCATTACCTTCACCAGCTCGAGGAGGTTGACGTCCTCTAGTGGATCTACATCATCCGCCCCTGAATGCAGGGCCGGACTCGGGTGGCTGAGTATCTCCATTTGCCGTGTTCCCCGCTGTTCGCTACGTGGTCCGACCGATACCGTTCGAGCAAGAAACGCGCCGCTCTCGAGCCATTGTAGCGCCTCGGTGTCCCTAGAGGATGTCGGCGGGATCCACGTCGACGCTCACCGTCACATCGTCTGGGAACCGAAGCTTGTCAGTTGTGCGCGCAACCACTTCGGAGATACGCGCTTTCGGCGGAGCCTTGAGAAGCACGTGCCAACGCCACTTCCCCTTCACGCGAGCGATGCACGCATGGCTCGGACCGAGCACCCTCCATCCGGAATCGAGCGCGTCGCGGAGTCCTTCAGCGATAGCTCTTGCGGACCGAGCGGCCCCCTCGTCGCTGCGAGAAGTGACCTCGATATCGACCAGACGCATTGCTGGAGGATAGCCGAGCAATTCTCGCTCCTTGGATTCGGAGCGATAGAAGGATTCTGCGTCGTGTCGCGCAGCCGCCTGTATGGCGGCGTGTTCGGGCCAGTAGGTCTGAACCACCACTAGACCTCGCGAGGGGCCGCGACCGGCGCGACCAGCCACTTGGGCGACGAGCTGAAACGTGCGTTCGGCGGACCTGTAGTCCGGCAAGTGGAGTGCCGTGTCTGCATTCAGCACTCCGACGAGGTGCACTTCGGGATAGTCGAGACCCTTCGCGACCATTTGAGTGCCGAGAAGAATACCGGCCTCGAGCTCCTCGAACTCTGCCAGACGGCGTTCGTGCCCGCCCTTTCCCTTGGTGGTGTCGGCGTCCATGCGAACGACCGGCAGGTCCGGGAAGGCCTGTGTGAGTTCGGCCTCGACCCTCTGCGTCCCGGCTCCGAACATGCGAAGGTACGGACTTCCGCAGGAGGGGCACGCGCCCGGCACTTTCTTCGTCGCGGCACAGTGATGGCATTCGAGTCTTCGGCCGGTCTCGTGGTAGGTGAGGGAGACCGAGCATTCCTCGCAGGTGGGGACGAAGCCGCATTCGCGACACAGAAGAAAGGGTGCGTATCCTCGGCGGTTCAGGAGCAAGACTGCCTTGCCGCCGTCGCCGCGTACCTCCTGCAACGCTGCGAGCAAGGGACGAGAGAACATCGACCTGTGTCCGGCGTTGAATTCTGCCGCCATGTCTACGACGCGCACTTCCGGAAGTTGACCGCCCGAGACTCTCTCCGGCATTCGAACCAGATGCCAGTCTCCGTGTTCGCAGGCATGCCTGGACTCGATGTCGGGTGTCGCGCTTCCGAGTACCAGCGTCGCGCTGGCGAGGGACGCCCGCTTCAGTGCGACGGCGCGGGTGTGGTAGCGCGGCGAGGCGCCGTGCTTGTACGAGGAGTCGTGCTCTTCGTCGATGACGATCAGCCGAAGACGGGGTACGGGTGCGAAGACCGCCGAGCGCGCTCCTACCACGACCCGAGCGTCACCCGACCGGAGGCGCTCCCACTCGTCGAACCGCTCGCCGAGGGACAGCCGCGAGTGCAGGACGGCGACCTTGTCTCCGAATCTCGCGCGGAAGCGGCCGACTGTTTGCGGCGTCAGCGCGATCTCGGGGACGAGTACGATACAGCCGCCGTCTCCGTCGAGAACGTCTTCGACTGCGCGCATGTAGACCTCTGTCTTGCCGGACCCGGTGACGCCGTCGATCAGTACGACTCGATTGGCGGAGGAATCCGGTCTGCGAATCAACTCGAGCGCGTTGCGCTGCCCGTCGGAGAGACGCTCGTGCCTCTCAGCGACACGAGGTCTGACGCTGGGAGTGCGGTAACGGCGGCGCTCGAGGACATCGATGACTCCCGCAGCGGCAAGACGCGAAATCGCGGCATCGACGTTCCCGAGATCGGCGCGCAACTCACCGACCGTCACCGGTCCGAGTGCCAGCGCGTCGAGAAGCGCTCGCTGGCGGTGGGCGGAACGTCGGGGCGAGAAGGAGTGGGCCTCAGGCGACAGCATGACGACGCGCTCGGTGGACGCGGTCGCTCGCGGACGCTCGACGAAGTAGGTGCGTTCGAGATGGCCGGACTTCACGAGACGCGGCAAGGCATCTGTTTCGGCTGAGTCGAGCTGTGCGAGAT
>JAOUET010000035.1 GCA_029858605.1 Coriobacteriia bacterium
GCCGTCCCGTCGGCGAGTCGTTGTTCGAATCCCATCGTCACCTCACTGCTGGACTGTCCGCTACGCACGCGAACCGGTGTCGAACACGAGCCGAGAAGAGGGCTCGCAACCTGGTCATTGTATCGCAAACATGAGCTCGCCAGAGCACGCAAGCTCCTCCCCGACGAAGGCCCTGGCCTCGCCGAATCCAATCGGCCCGCGACGCTTCGTGACGGTCACTTCCATCCGGAGTTCGTCCCCCGGTCGCACCTGCCTCTTGAAGCGCACCCTATCGATTCCGCCGAAGAAGGCGATCTTGCCCCGATTCTCGTCCAATGACAGCAGGGCTACCGCCCCGACCTGCGCCATGGCCTCAACGATCAGCACGCCTGGCATGACCGCATGTTCGGGAAAATGACCCGGCACCCAGAAGGCGTCCTCGGTCACAGCGAGCCATCCGGTGGCGCTCTCCCCTGGCCGAAGTTCGTCGACCCGATCAACCAGCAGGAAGGGATCCCTGTGTGGAATGATCGCCATGATGGCGTCACGGTCGAGCATCCTTCACGCTCCTTCCGGCGTGTCGCTCTCTACAACGCTAATGTCCGCACCGAGGCCAACGAGCTTCTCCACGAAGCGTTCGTAGCCGCGTTCGATATGGTGCATCTCGCCCACCTCGGTTTCGCCGTCTGCTGCGAGGCCGGCGAGCACCAGCGCAGCACCTGCACGCAGATCGGGAGAGCGCACCGGCGCTCCCGAGAGCTGACTCACGCCCTTTATGAGCGCGTGATGGCTCTCTATTCGGATGTCTGCGCCCATCCTCACCAGCTCGTCGGCGAACATGAAGCGGTTCTCGAACACGTTCTCGGTGATGACGCAGCTCCCATCCGCAATCGCCAGCAGCGCCATGAACTGCGCCTGCATGTCTGTTGGGAAGCCCGGATACGGAAGTGTCTGGATGTCCACACACTGCGCGCGACCGTCCAGCGCCACCGTCACACCGTCGGCTCGTCTGTCTACAGTGCAACCCGCCTGCTCGAGCTTCGACAGCACCATGTCAAGATGATGCGGATCGAATCCTTCTACGGCGACGGGCCCTCCTCCGAGCGCGCCCGCCACGAGGTACGTGCCCGCCTCGACCCGGTCGCCTATCACGCGATGCTCGCACGGGTGCAGAGCTTCGACACCATCCACGACGATCACCGGCGTGCCTGCGCCGTCGACGGACGCCCCCATCGACACGAGGAAGGATGCGAGATCCTGGATCTCCGGCTCGCGTGCAGCGTTCTCGAGCGTGGTCCGTCCCTCGGCGAGCACGGCCGCCATGAGAATGTTCTCCGTGGCGCCCACGCTCGGAAAATCGAGTGTGATGTCAGCGCCGCGAAGGCCATCCTTTGCCGAAGCATGGATGTACCCGTGGCCGAGGACGATGTCGACACCGAGCTGTTCCAGCCCACGAATGTGCATGTCGATCTTGCGGGACCCGATGTTGCAGCCGCCTGGCATGGCAACATTCGCTTCACCGATTCGCGACACTAGCGGACCGAGAACAGCTGTGGAGGCGCGCATCTTGGCGACCATCTCGTAGGGTGCTTCCACCGAAGTGATCCCAGACGCGTCGATCTCGAGCGAATGATCGCTGCGGCTCACGGTGACACCTAGGCCCGTGAGTACCTCGGCCATGATGTCGACGTCTGCGATATCCGGGACGTTGGTTATGCGCGAAGTGCCCGGCGCCATCAGCGCCGCGGCCATCAGCTTGAGTGCAGAGTTCTTTGCCCCCTCGACGGAAACACGACCTGCAAGCCGCTTCCCGCCGCGAACGACGATGGAACGCATCCATACCCCACTAGGATCGCGAGCGAATCGGACACCAACGTATCGGACCTGGATTGCAGCGGCAACTGCGCCGGTCAGGCCGTGACGCGACCGTCACCTTGACGGTATAGACGGGCCACCTCGGCCCAATCGCCCAGATGACCCGCATATTCCCGAATCGCGCGTTTGTCTACTTCACGGAGCTCATGAGTTGCGCCCAGAAGCGTCAGGAGCGGTGCCGCCCGACCTCCAGCTGTACCTCGCACCACTTCAGCTCGCGGTCCAGCTCGTCCACGTCCACTTCATGCTTGGCGCTCTCGTCGACTTCGGCCATGCGCGTCTGCGCGTGATCGAGTGCCTGCTTGGCGCGCTCGACGTCTATCTGCGAAGCCGCGAGTGCGTGGTCTGCAAGGATGATCACCTTGTCCTCGTGGACCTGGATGTACCCGCCGGAAACGGCGAACCACTCGACATCGCGATCGCCGTCCCCGTAACGCACCCGGACCTCGCCAGCCCGGAGGGCACTCACGAGCGGTGCGTGCAGCGGCAGGACGCCGACCTCGCCGTCGATGGCGGGCGCAACGACCATGCGCACTTCGTTCGTGTACACGATGCGCTCGGGAGTGACGATCTCGCACATGAGCGTGCGCTCGGTCATGCGTCGCTCCCCCTAGGCCGTCGCGGCCATCTGCTCAGCCTTCTTGAGTGCGTCCTCGATAGTGCCGACGTAGCGGAAGGCCTGCTCCGGCACGTCATCGTGCTGACCTGCGACGATCTCACCGAAGCCTCGGATCGTGTCCTCGAGTTTGACGTAGACGCCGGCCATGCCCGTGAACTGCTCGGCGACGTGGAACGGCTGCGACAGGAACTGCTGGATCTTGCGCGCGCGCGACACCGTGAGTTTGTCCTCTTCGGACAGCTCGTCCATGCCGAGGATGGCGATGATGTCCTGCAGGTCCTTGTACCGCTGCAACACCTGCTGTACATCTCTGGCGACGCGGTAGTGTTCCTCGCCCACGACGGCCGGGTCCAGCGCGCGCGAAGTGGACGCGAGCGGGTCGACAGCGGGGTAGATACCGAGCTCGGCGATTCCTCGCGAGAGCACAGAGGTAGCGTCGAGGTGCGTGAACGCCGTCGCCGGCGCAGGGTCGGTCAGGTCGTCCGCGGGAACGTAGATGGCCTGCACCGACGTGATCGATCCCGTCTTCGTCGACGTGATGCGTTCCTGAAGCTCGCCCATCTCGGTCGCCAGCGTGGGCTGGTAGCCCACCGCGGACGGCATTCGGCCGAGCAGAGCCGATACCTCGGATCCCGCCTGCGTGAAACGAAAGATGTTGTCGATGAACAGCAGGACGTCCTGGCCCTGGTCGCGGAAGTATTCCGCCGAAGTCAGGCCAGCCAGACCGACACGCAGGCGCGCACCTGGAGGCTCGTTCATCTGACCGTACACCAGGCACGTCTTCTCGATGACTCCCGATTCGCTCATCTCGATCCACAAGTCCGTGCCCTCGCGAGTCCGCTCGCCGACGCCAGTGAATACCGACGTGCCACCGTGCGCCTGAGCGAGGTTGTTGATGAGCTCCATGATGATGACCGTCTTGCCGACGCCCGCCCCGCCGAACAGGCCTGTCTTGCCACCCTTGATGTAGGGCTCCAGCAAGTCTACGACCTTGATGCCGGTCTCGAATATCTCGGTCTTCGGCTCGAGGTTCTGGTATTCCGGCGCCTCCCGATGAATCGGGTAGTAGTCCTCGACCTCGGGCATCGGCATGCCGTCGACAGGCTCTCCCATCACGTTCCAGATGCGGCCCAGGGTGGAAGGACCCACGGGCATCTTGATAGGACCGCCGGTGTCGAGCGCCTCCATGCCGCGGGTCAGCCCGTCCGTCGATGACATCGCCACCGCCCGCACCTGGTTGCCGGGAAGGTGCTGTTGGACTTCGGCAATCGTCGTCAGGTGCCCGATCGGCGTGTCCACGTCGACCTTGAGCGCCGTGTAGATCGGAGGGATCGCGTCTGCCGCGAATTCGACGTCCAGCACGGGGCCGACGACGCGTACGATACGTCCGGCGTTCATGAGAGTGTCCTTGTCGTCACTTGCTTGCTCCTAGTCCTCCAGAGCGGCAGCGCCGCCGACTATCTCAGCTATCTCCTGCGTGATGGAAGCCTGGCGAGCCCGGTTGTAGCTGCGCGTCAGCGTCGTGATCATCTCGGACGCGTTGTCCGTCGCAGACTTCATGGCCGTTCGGCGCGCACCGTGCTCCGACGCCGCCGACTCCATGAGTGCACGGTAGATCAGCGTCTCCACGTAGGTGGGGAGCAGCAGCTCGAGGACGCTCTCCGCGCTCGGCTCGAACATGTACTCCGCGGACACCGCCGCGGCTTCCACGTCATCGGCAGCCTCGTGCATTACCTCGCGCTCGATCGGCAGCAGCTGGTAGATCTCCGGCCTTTGCTCGGCCACGTTCTTGAAGCGGTTGAACACGATGAAGACCGCGTCGATCTCACCCGCCGAATACCCCGGTATGACGTGCGCCGCGATCGACTTCGCGTCGGAGAATGTCGGCTTGTCGGAGATGTCGCGATACGCGGCGATGGGCTCTATGCCGCGGTAGCGGAAGTAGCCCGCGGCTTTCTTTCCGACGGTCACGAAGTCCACCTGTGCACCCGCGGCTTTCTCGTCGCGCGAGACGTCCTCTGCCAGCCGGATCACGTTCGAGTTGAACGCGCCGGCCAGTCCGCGATCGGAGGTGCAGGCGATCACGACGACCCGCTCGCGCTTGTCGTGCTTGAGTAGGAGCGGGTGGCTTGCCGCCTTCGCGAAGCGCGCCACGTTGCCGAGAACCTCCATCATCGACATCGCGTAGGGGCGGGCGGCCTCGATGCGCTCCTGCGCCTTCTTGATCTTTGCCGTCGCCACCATCTCCATGGTGCGCGTGATCTGCCGCGTGCTCTGCACGCTGCCGATGCGCTTCTTGATGTCGCGAAGATTGGCCACTTCGGCTACTCCTCGGGCACGTACTGGGCTTTGAAGTCCTCGATGACCTGTCCGAGTAGCTCCGCCACCTCGTCGGAGAGAACCTTCTCGGTCGCTATCGCCTTGCCCAGGTCCGGATAGCCACTGCTGACAAAGCCGAGGAACCCCTCACGGAACTCCTGGATCTTCTCCACAGGAAGATCGTCGAGGTATCCCTTCGTGCCGGCGAAGATTGCCATGACCTGGTTCTCGACCGGCATGGGTACGTAGCGACCCTGCTTGAGCAACTCGACCAGGCGTGCACCACGGTTGAGGGTGTCCTGGGTCGCCTTGTCGAGGTCGGAGCCGAACTGCGCAAACGCCTCGAGTTCGCGGTATTGCGCCAGGTCTAGACGCAGGCTCCCGGCCACCTGTTTCATCGCCTTGATCTGTGCGTTGCCGCCGACGCGGGAGACCGAGATACCGACGTTGATCGCTGGGCGAACACCCTGGTAGAAGAGGTCCGTCTGCAGGAAGATCTGCCCGTCCGTGATCGAGATGACGTTCGTTGGAATGTACGCTGAGACGTCGCCGGCCTGCGTCTCGATGACCGGCAGCGCCGTGAGCGAGCCCCCGCCGTTCTCGTCGTTGAGCTTGACGGCACGCTCCAGCAGGCGACTGTGCAGGTAGAAGACATCGCCGGGGTACGCTTCTCGACCTGGCGGACGGCGCAGTGTGAGCGACATCTGGCGGTACGCGACGGCCTGCTTGGACAGGTCGTCGTAGATGCACAGCACGTGGCGACCGGGGTTGTCTGCCGAAGCAGGCTTGCCGTCCTCGCCGCTGTACATGAAGAACTCGCCGATGGCAGCCCCCGACATTGGAGCGAGATACTGCATGGGCGCGGGGTCAGACGCGTTTGCGGCGACGACGATCGTGTAGTCCATCGCGCCGTACTCCTGAAGAGTCTCGACGACGCCTGCGACAGTGGAAGCCTTCTGGCCCACGGCCACGTACACGCAGATCACGTCTTCGCCCTTCTGGTTGACAATCGTGTCGATCGCCACAGCGGTCTTGCCGGTCTGGCGGTCGCCAATGATGAGTTCGCGTTGTCCGCGACCGATAGGGATCATCGCGTCGATGGCCAGGATCCCAGTCTGCAGCGGCTGGTGAACAGGCCTGCGCTCCACGACACCAGGCGCCCGGAACTCGATAGGCCGGTAGCCTTCGGCCTGGATGGGTCCCTTCCCGTCGAGCGGCTGGCCGAGAGGGTCCACGATGCGGCCGACAAGCGCCTCGCCGCAAGGCACCTCGACGATACGACCAGTCGTGCGAACGGCGTCGTTCTCGCCTACCGCCTCGGTCTCTCCCAGTAGGACGGCACCGACCTCGTGTTCGTCGAGGTTGAGGGCCATGCCCATGATCGAGCGGCCACCTGCTCCCGCAAACTCGAGTAGTTCGCCGGCCATGGCTCCACGCAGGCCGTCGACACGGGCGATCCCGTCGCCGACCTGGAGTACCGAGCCGACCTCCCTGACGTCGACCTCGGCCTTGAATCGCTCCAGCTGTGCTTTCAGCACCTCGTTGATGGCGCTGGCGCTGATGTCCGCCACTTCTAGGCCTCACCTTCCTGTGGAACTGCGGAAAGCGTCGCTCGCATCGCATCCAGCTGGGAGGCAAGGCTCCCATCGAGCACGCGACCTGCGACGTTGATGCGTATGCCGCCCACGATCGACGAGTCCACCCGCTCGCGCAGAGTCACCGGACGCCGGAGCGACGCCGAGAGCTTCTCCTCGATTGCAGAGCGCAGACCATCGTCGAGAGCGATGGCCGTCGTGACCTCGGCCACCACGACACCACGCTGTCCCTCCGCGGTTTCTCGAAAACCGCGAGCGATGTCACCGAGAAGTCTGGTGTGACCTCTTTCAACGGCCAAAGTGACCACGGCAAGCACCTCGGGCACTACGCGCTCGCCGAAGATGTCACGCAAGACGTCCCGCTTCTTCTCGGCCGGCACTTGCGCGTCGGCGAGGGCATCACGCAGATCGATGTGGTCGCGTATCGCGTCGGCCACCGCCTGCATGCCCTCATCGGCCGAATCGACCGCATCGGCAGCCGAGGCGAGGTCGAACAGGACCTTCGCGTAGGTCCGAGCGATCTCGCTAGTTGTCATTGAGGCTCCCGACTTCGGCGATGTAGCGATCGATCAGCTTGGCGTGATCTTCGGCCGACAGTGTCTCGCCGAGGAGCTTGCCTGCGACCGCGACGGAAACGTCCGCAATCGACGCCTGCAGTTCGGCCAGCGCGGCCTTCTTCTCCGCCTCAACGGCCTCGCGAGCCTTCGCGACGATCTGCGTGGACTCTTCGTTCGCCTTTGCGATGATCTCTTCTTTCATCGACTCGGCGACCTTGCGACCCTGATCGACGATCTTGCCCGCTTCGGCCCGTGCCTCGGCCACCTGCTTCTTGTATTCCTCGAGCAGCCGCTCGGCCTCGACGCGCGTGTCTTCAGCCTTCTCGAGCGACTCCTTGATGGCCGCGGCACGCTTGTCCAGCATCCCGACGATCATCGGGAAGGCGAACTTGTAGAGAACGAAGAAGAGGATGAGGAACGCTACCCACGTCGGCCAGATGTCCGCGGGGTTGGGGTAGACGGCTCCGAGCGTGCCGGCGAGGCCCTCCGCAGCTTCTTCTCCGTGTTCCGCCGCCTGTTCGGCCGCGTATGCGAATTCGATGAACACGACGACAACCTCCGTCTGTCGGCTCGGATTACAGGAGGAACGTGAGGACGAATCCGAGGAGCGCGAGCGCCTCGGTAAACGCTATTGCGATGAACATCGTTGTCTGGACGCGACCCGCCATCTCAGGCTGACGGGCCATGGCCTCCAGTGCCTTGCCGCCGACGATGCCGATGCCCACACCCGGGCCGATGGCGGCGAGGCCGTACGCGAGACCCTTGCCTATGGCCGTGAGGCCGGGGACGAGAGCTTCCACTGGTCCTTCCTCCTTCATTCCTGGAAGCCGCAGTGCAGGCTTCCGTTCGCAACTTCCACCAGCCGCTTTAGCAGCCGGGTTCGCACCTATCTCTAGTGCTCCGACGCATGCACGGAGCTCTGGATGTAGACCGCCGTCAGTATGGTGAAGACATACGCCTGTATGAAGGCCACGAAGACCTCGAAGGCGTACATGAGCACGAGGAATACGAGTGACACAGCCCCAACGGTGATGCTCCCGATGCTCCAGGAGAGTCCCTCCTCGAGCACTGGCCAGAAGAGGGCCGTGAACGCCGCGAACACGCCCAGGATGATGTGTCCCGCGTACATATTGGCGAAAAGTCGGACGGCCAACGTGAGCGGTCGCACGATGAACGTCGAGATGAACTCGAGCACGAAGATGTACGTGCCCAGCGCCAGCCGTCCCGCCAGAGACATCTCGCGCACGCCCGAAGGAATCAGGCTCTTGAAGTATCCGATGAACCCGTTCTTGGCGAACCCGACCCACACGAAGACGAGCAGGCTGATCAACGCCAGAGCGACGGTGCCACCGATGCTGCCGGCGAACGTCTTGCCGCCGGGAATGAGACCGTAGAAGTTCGAGACGAGGATCATGAAGAAGAAGGTGCCGAGAAAAGCCGTGTACTTCGGGCCGTCCTTTGGCCCAATCACGTCGATTGCCATGTCTCGTATGAACTCGACGCCGGCTTCGATCATCGACGTGAAGCGGCTCCTCGGTGCGAGTTCGGCGGCGGAGCCGGTCTCGGCTGCAAGCGCGATACGGCGCGCTTCGCGACGAGCGACGACTGTGAAGATCAGGATAGTCGTCACTAGCGCGACGATGCCCCAGAACGTGTAGTTCGTGAGAACCGCGGCGCCCGCCACGGTCCCTTCCATGTCGTTGAACGGCAACACGGAGAGTTCGTGCACGAGGTGTTCGATCTTCTCCGGAAGCAGATCCATCGGGTTCACGCGTCTATCTACCTCCTACCCCTGTGTTGGACCGGGGACGAGCGTACCTGTGCAGTCCGGCGAAGCGCACGAGCTCGATCGTGTAGGTCGCAAGAAAGCCGACGGCGAGCGCGACGGCAAACGGCGTGAATCCTTCCGGGGCGACCGTTCGGTAGGCCCATAGCAAGAGCGCCGACAACGCCAGACGCAGAACCACGCCGATAGCAGCAAACATGATGCCGCGAGCGGGGTCTTCGGCAGTCACGCCACGGAAGCTGGCGCGAGAGAACAGCAGCAAACCCACGCCAAGCGAAGCGCCCAGCAAGACGGCGATGTGCGGCTGCGAAAGCAGCGAGAGGAGTTCATCGACGAGCACCGGAGCTATCGCGCCCACCCTTCGTGTAGGGTCTCATTCTGCGTGCTCCAAGACCAACCGCGAGCGGCTGCTTCACGAAAGGCGTGCGTGCGACGTAAGTCTTAGACGCAGCAGCGCCAGGTGCGTTCCGACCGGGGGGTCTCGGAAAACGCCCCAATGGTACATGAAGGCCAATTGACGCACAAGCAAGAACCGGGCCGGGAGCGAGCGGCTACACGTCGCCCTCTTCGGCATGATGGTGAGCCGCCTCGAACAGGCCGAGCCAGTACGACATCACAGCCGTGAGCAGCGCGAGAACCGCGAGTACGCCGTACTTTATCGGCGACGGGGCCCACCGCATCGCGTACCCGCCAACCGCGAGCGCAATCGACCACACGTAGATGATCAGAACCGTTTGCCTCTGGTCGAAACCCCGGCCGAGCAAACGGTGATGAATGTGACCGCTGTCGGCTTCCTGGATGGGGCGCTTGTGCCTAAGGCGGCGCACTATCGCCGACGCCGTGTCGAATATCGGAACGCCGATGATGATGAGGGGCACCGCCAGCGCGATCGCAGCCACCGTCTTCATGACGCCCACGAGAGAGATCACCGCAAGCGTGAAACCGAGGAACAGTGCACCCGAGTCACCCATGAAGATCGATGCCGGATGCGAGTTGAACCGCAGGAAGCCGAGGCAAGCTCCCACGAGCGTCGCGGACAGAGCTGCGGCCTGCAGGTGGTTGCTCTGCGCGGCGAGAACGAGGAATGTTCCCGCCGAAATGGCCGTCACGCCCGCAGCCAGCCCATCGAGACCGTCGATCAAGTTGATCACGTTCGTGAAGCCGGTGATGTAGAGCAGTGTGATCGGGATGCCCAGCAGGCCGAGTTGGATCAGCCCGCCGGTCAGCGGACTTCCCACGTAGTCGATGCGCAGACCCGACGACATGACGATTGCGGCAGCCGCAAGCTGTCCCACGAACTTCGCACCCGCGCTCAGTGTGAAGACGTCGTCTATGACGCCGACGAAGAAGACGATCGCGATGCCGACAAGAACCGTCAGCAACTGCCTGGTCGAATCGAGCAGACCCCCTCCCCAGCCGAAATACGTCTCCCCTGCCATCTGAGCTGCAAGCGCCACGAGAAAGCCGAGGAACAGCGCTACGCCGCCCAGGCGTGGCACAGCCGAGGCGTGCACCTTTCGGCCGCCCGGGTGGTCGACGATACCGAAGCGCAGGCAGAAGCGCTTCACGAATGGTGTCGCAACGATCGTCACCCCTCCGGCCAGCACACCCAGGAACAAGAGGTGGCGCAGACTCACGCCCCCTCACCTGCCTGTCCATCCCCCAGAGTCACTGAACGCGGCACGATGCCCGCCTCCGCGAGAAGCTCTTCTGCGAGCGGGTCCGGGTACGGATCGCGAAACACTATGTCGGCGACCCCTGCGTTCATCAGGATCTTCGCGCACAGCACGCACGGCTGGTGCGTGGAGTACACGGTCGCCCCGTCGATGGTGATGCCGTGACGCGCCGCCTGGATCACAGCGTTCTGTTCGGCGTGAATCCCGCGGCACAGTTCGTGGTGAGTCCCGGAGGCTATTCCGCGCTGCTCGCGCAGACAGCCTGCCTGCTCGCAGTGAGCCAGCCCACTGGGAACACCGTTGTAGCCGGTAGAGAGGATGCGCTTGTCCTTCACGAGCACCGCACCGGTTCGCCTGCGCAAGCACGTCGAGCGTCCGGAGACCTCTTCGGCGATCCTCATGAAGTACTCGTCCCACGATGGGCGGGGCATGCGGTGTGTCCTTACCGAGCGCGCGACTCTCGCGAGCTCATCTCGTGCCGAAGAGCCGATCGCCGGCGTCGCCGAGCCCGGGGACGATGTACCCGTGATCGTTGAGGTGACTGTCAACGGCGCACGTGTAGATGTGAACGTCGTCGCAGGACTCGGCCACTTCGGCGATTCCCTCCGGTGCCGCGATTATGACAAGCAACTTGATGTCGGTAGCCCCGCGTTCCTTGAGAAACTCGATCGCCGCAGAAGCCGATCCTCCGGTCGCGAGCATGGGGTCGACGATGAGCACGTCACGCTCGCGAATGTCTTCGGGCAGCTTGCAGTAGTACTCGACAGGCTCAAGCGTCTCCGGGTCGCGGTACAAGCCGACGTGTCCGACCTTGGCCGCCGGAAGCAGCTCGAGGATGCCTTCGACCATCCCGAGACCCGCACGCAGTATCGGTATGATGGCGACCTTCTTCCCCGCGAGCACGGACGTGGTGGTTTCTGCGAGCGGCGTCGTTACGGTCGTCTCCGCCAGCTGGAAGTCTCGCGTCGCTTCGTACGCCATGAGCATCGCGAGCTCCTTGACCAGCTCGCGGAACTCCTTCGCGCCGGTGCCGACATCCCGGAGAATGGATACCTTGTGCTGGACGAGCGGATGATCGATCACCGTCACATTGGGGTATTCTGTCCCATTCATGGTGCTCGGAATCCTCCTTCGCGCAAGCCGGCTGCTCGCGACGCCTCGCGCCCCTTGCTTCGTTTGCGCACTCCGGCGGAGCGACCGCCTAGTCGAGCTCCGGATACAGCGGGTGCGCGTCGAGCATCTCGCGAACCTGGGCAGCCACGTCGGCGAGTCCCTGCTCGTCTTCTCTCTGGAAGATCGCGTCGGCGATCAGACATCCAATCGAGCGAGCCTCGTCCTCGGTGAAACCACGTGTCGTCATGGCCGCGGTTCCGGCGCGGATCCCGCTGGTGACGAACGGGCTCTCTGGATCGTTGGGAATCGCGTTCTTGTTCACCGTGATCCCAACGCGCTCCAGTAGGTCCTCGGCTTCCTTGCCGGTAATCTTCGCAGGCTGAAGATCGACGAGCACGAGATGGTTGTCAGTCCCGCCCGAGACAAGCCGAAGACCGCATTCGGTCATCGCCTCACCCATCGCCTTGGCGTTGGTCACGACCTGGTCGATGTACGTCGCGAATTCCGGCTGCATCGCCTCTTTGAACGCAATCGCCTTTCCGGCGATCACATCCTCCAGCGGGCCGCCCTGCGATCCGGGAAACACCGCCTTGTCTATCGCCGCCTCATGCTCCTTCCTGCACAGGATGAAGCCCGAACGCGGGCCTCGAAGCGTCTTGTGGCACGTGGAGGTCACGACATCCGCATGCGGGACCGGTGAGGGATGCGCCCCCGTCGCGACAAGACCGGCGATATGCGCCATGTCCACGAGCAGGATCGCGCCGACTCCGGCGGCGATCTTTGCGAAGCGCTCGAAATCGATGGTGCGCGGATACGCGCTAGCACCTGCGATGATCATCTTGGGCCGGGTCTTCTCGGCCAGGCTCTGGACATCGTCGTAGTCGATCATCTCGGTTTCGGGGTTCAATCCGTAGGAGGCGACGTCGTAGAAGCGCCCCGAGAAGTTCACGGGGGAGCCGTGCGTCAGATGCCCGCCCGCACCCAGATCCATGCCGAGCACTCGATCGCCGGGCTCGAGGAAGGCGAAGTAGGTGGCCATGTTTGCCTGGGCACCCGCATGCGGCTGCACGTTCGCGTGCTCCGCGCCGTACAGCGTCTTCGCGCGCTCGCGCGCCAGCTCCTCCACTGCGTCGACGTGCTGGCAACCGCCGTAGTATCTCCTGCCGGGCAGTCCTTCGGCATACTTGTTCGTGAGCACGCTGCCCGCGGCCTCCATCACCGCCAGCGAGGTGAAGTTCTCCGATGCGATCAGCTCGATCGTGTTGCGCTGGCGTGCCAGCTCCGCGTCGATCGCAGCGGCGACCTCAGGATCCTGCTGCGGGATGTACCTCAGTGCCATGCTCGCCCCACCTTCGTACTTCAGAGGCCTCAGGCGATCCGACAGTGTCTCGGTACCAGAGACCGTCACTTCTTCTCCAATTCCGCGATCTT
>JAOUET010000206.1 GCA_029858605.1 Coriobacteriia bacterium
CGGACTACAACGAGGCCTTCCTCGGCTATGCGGACTTGATTCATGGCCGCGAGGAGGTCAGCGACCAGGTGTTCCTATACGACGTAGTGCGCCGGGTCAAAGACTTCTTCGCCGGGATCTTCGGCAGCTGAAGGGTCCACGATGAGGTTCCGGCCCAGGACAGCCCTTCTCGCGTTCGTGCTACTCGCGACGCTGCTCGTCGTGCCGGTCACCACATCGGGTCAGCCTCCGGGCGAGATCGACGTGACCGCGCAGGTCACGTCGCAGCACTGCATGACCTGTCACGCCCGCCTCGGCGAGAGCGATCTACCCAACCTCATCTTCGCCCACGGCGCACACCTCCTGGTGCCGTGTGAGGCATGCCACGCACGCGTGGTCCACGAGTCGGGCGTCACGTATCTGCCGACTATGCAGTCGTGCTTCGTGTGTCACGGGCTCGAGCACGGACCTCAGGGTCTGCTCGCTACCGGCGATTGCGTGAGCTGTCATCCTCCCGCAGTCGAACTGAGACCCGTCAGCCATGCAAAGGACTGGGCCGAAGAGCCGCACGCGAAGGCGACCGACGTTGCCGGCACCAATCCCTGTCTGATGTGTCACGCGCCGCAGGAAGACTGCGACCCTTGCCACCGCAAAGAGAGCGTAGAGGTCGAAGCGGTGTTCCCAGTCTATCTGCGGATAGTCCCCGATCCTCCCGAAGTGCCACCTGTGGTCATCGACACGGGCGACACCCCGTCTATGGGTTCGTGCGTGTTCTGCCACCCCGAGATCGACAAGAAAGGCGACCCGGAACTCATCTTCACGCACGACGCGCATCTGAAGCGTGACTACGAGTGTGGCGTTTGTCACGAGCGGTTCCCGCACCGGCAGGGCACGACTGCGCGGCCGACGATGGTGTCCTGCTATCGCTGCCACAGTCTGGAGCACGCGGAACAGGGTGAGGTCGCACCCGAGGATTGTGAAGCCTGCCATCCGAAGGACTTCGAGCTGCGCCCCGCGGATCACACGTTGCGATTCGCCGTGGGCGGGCACAAGGACGACGCGCCCGAGCGTCCGACGGAATGCACCTCGTGTCACGAGTCGTCGTTCTGCTCGGAGTGTCATGTGGGCGGCCAAGAGATGGCGAACGGCCAGACCAGCCAGCCGATCATCCCCGCCGATCACCGAAAGCCGGAATGGCAGCCGGGTCACGGCGGCGAGTTCCTCGGCCAGCGAGGCGCGTGTTCCATCTGTCACGAAACCGAGTACTGTCTCAAGTGTCACGTGACGCCAATGCCGCATTCGACAGAATGGCTCGTGGGCCACGGCGAGAACGGCTACCCGACCGAGGACTGCCAAGTGTGTCACCGCGACCGCGGCGACTGCCAGGACTGCCATCACCAAGGACTGATCCAGGCGGAACTCGTCAAGGAGAACTGCGTCGATTGCCATGAGGAAGTCGACGTAGAGGATCCAACGACGATAAAGAACATCCCGCTGGCAGAACACGCCGTGCACTTCAACGTGGAGGAATCGAAAGGGCGGCCCTACATCTGCGAGGATTGCCACATCGGATTCACGGCAACGAGTGTTTTTCAGCCCGCACTGGCGACTCAGGTACACGATTTGCGTGTGTGCTACGACTGTCACGGCAACCTTGACTTGAACAACGTCATCATCGCACCGTATCCCGGCAAGGAATTGTGCTACCGCTGTCACAAGGACCTCAACCTGTGAGACAGTATCGCTCACGGCGAATCGCAAAGCTGCGAGTGCGAATGCAAAGGACGACACATTGGACAACATGATGTTCGAGGATCTGGCGCGCACCCACGAGCGCGCTCGCTGGGTGGATGCGGCCGTGCGGATCTCGGCCGTCGGTGTCTTGGTTGCGGTTCTGGTCCTGGCCACTGTGGTAATCGTCTCGGAATACAACGAGAGCAGGAACTCGCTCACGGCGCGCGCCGTGGCGAACCTCACCGAACTCGTTCGCGAGAACCCCGACAATCCACGGGCACGCGTTCTTCTCGCCGACGCGCTGGCCGCCGACGGTCGCTATCGGCAGGCATACGACCAATACCAGGCGGCGCTCACTCTCAGCCCTGACGACCCGACTGCGCTTGCCGGGCTCGCGAATCTGGCCATGGTCCAGGATGACTGGCGCACCGCTGAGGGCTACTGGCTGAAGATCATCGAATTGCTGTCCGCCAATCAGATGTCTGCAGCGGACATGCGGCTGGAGAAAGCGTACTTCTACCTCGGCACAACGTATATGGAACTCAAAGAGTACGAGGACGCCGCCAGGGCTCTGCGCGAGGCTCTGCGGATGCGGCGTGATGCGTCGGACACACACTTCCTTCTCGGGGTCGCGTATCGCGAGATGGGCATCGACACGAAATTCCGCGACGAGCTCGAGACGGCGCTGATGTTCGACCCGTTGATGGCGGACGCGAACTACGAGTACGCGTTGTTGTTGCTCGCCGAGGGCGATGAGGCCGCGGCAGCCGAACACTTCCGTCTCTCTGTGGACAACGCCCCGCCTGATAGGCGAGAGCCCTTCGACGAACTCGCGAAGTTCGGTGCCTACGAAGAACGGCTGCAGAATGCGCAGAACCTCTTTGAGCAGGGGGATGCCGACGCTGCGCTCGCCGAAGCGCGCATCGCGGTGGCCCTCGACCCCACGGAGCCGGAAGCGACGAGGCTCGTGGCCATTCTGTTCGAGGAAGTCGGGGAGAGCGAGTCGGCCATCGGCGCATGGGAGAGTCTCATGCAACTCGAACCCCGCAACGAAGAGGCGACCACTGCGCTCGAGCGTCTGCACAAGGCCGGGAACTAGCAACGTATTGCCGAGAGGAAGTGTGTAAGTGGCGGAGCCGGTGACCGGACCAAAGCAAGCGCCCTTCGGCGCGTCGCCGAGCGAAGAACCTCGGCGCAAGAATAGGCGCAAGATCGTACTGCTCATACTCCTGCTCCTACTCTTGTTCCTCGTCCTATACGGTCTTTGGTACTACCTCAACTATCGCAAGCTGCCCGTCCCGAGCTTCGGCGGTG
>JAOUET010000207.1 GCA_029858605.1 Coriobacteriia bacterium
AGTTCGGCGGGAGACTTCGGATGCGTTAGTACTGCCGGATCGAAGGACTGCACCTCGTCCAGGTACTCGGGCCTGCGCATGTCCGGATCGTAGATCGGAGCGTCGTGCGCGAGCGTTGCGGCGGGCATGTCGGCAGCCATCTCGTCACCAGCCGTCACGACGAAACGCCCGGTGTCCGTGACTTGCCCGATCACCGTGGACATGAGGCCCCACTTGTCGCACACGGCCTGTGCCTCGACGAGCTTCTCGGGCTCGACGACCGCGAGCATGCGCTCCTGCGATTCCGAGACCATGATCTCGAACGGCTGCATTGCGTCTTCGCGCTGAGGCACTTTGGTCACGTCGATCTCGAGACCGACTCCACCGCGGGAAGCCATCTCACTTGCACTCGAAGTCAGGCCCGCCGCACCCAGATCGCCGAGTGCTACGAGCAGCTTCTCGTCAAGCAGCTCAAGGCACGCCTCGATAAGCAGTTTCTCGGTGAACGGGTCGCCGACCTGTACCGATGGGCGCTTCTCTTCGGCCTTCTCATCGAATTCCTGCGACGCGAGAACGCTCGCGCCACCTATCCCGTCCCGACCAGTGGTAGAGCCCATGAGCAGCAGCAGATTTCCCGGACCGGCGGCGACGGCGCGCGTCAGGCGCTCCTCGCGCATCAGGCCTATGGCCATTGCATTGATAAGGCAGTTGCCCTCGTATGCCTCTTCGAAGTAGACCTCGCCTCCGACCGTTGGCACACCGATACAGTTGCCGTACGCACCTATGCCCGCGACCGAGCCCTCGAACAAGTAGCGTTGCCTCGGCTTGTCCAGCGATCCGAAGCGCAAGGAGTCCAGAGAGGCCACTGGCCGCGCCCCCATGGTGAAGATGTCGCGAATGATTCCGCCGACACCCGTGGCCGCACCCTGGAACGGCTCGATGGCGCTCGGGTGGTTGTGGGACTCCATCTTGAACGCGACGGCCCAACCGTCTCCAACCGAGATCACACCCGCATTCTCACCTGGGCCCTGCAAGACGTACTCGCCGTCGGTGGGGAACATCGACAGCGCTTTGCGCGAGTGCTTGTACGAGCAGTGCTCGCTCCACATCAGCGAGTAGATGTAGAGCTCGGTGACGGATGGTATTCGCCCGAGGATCTCCGCTATCTTCTCGTACTCGTCCAGCTTGAGACCGAGCTCCTCGGCAAGCTTGGGGGCGACCTCCGGGGAAAGTGATTCGACCTTCATCTAGGAATGCTCCTCTGGAACTTGAGCGGCAGAATCGGAGTCGGATTCCCTTGCGGCCAACCGCCCGGGCGTCGGATACACGATTCGAAGCAAGTAGGTTATCTGCTGCACGAACGCAAAGAGCATCGTCGTGAAGACCAGCCGCACGACCGTCAACCCGGCGCCGAACAGTCTCGAGTACGTCAACGCCACCAGGAACACTCCCTGCCCGACGATCCAGGGCCAGGGACCACCCCGGCCGAAATCGCCGAGAGGTCTGCGCGAGGCGTTCAAGATCACGAACAGGGCCCCCACGATCAACAGGCCAATGATGCCGAGGAATACCCAGCCGAACCATCCAACCGAGACGGCCTCGTGCACTAGCCGGCCACCTCCGCGAGGCGCTGGGCCATAGCCGTGAAGAACGGCTGCCCGTCCGTCCGGCCGACCACCGGATCGCACACTCGCTCGGGATGAGGCATCAGGCCGAACACGTTGCCCCGCTCGTTGCAGATGCCCGCGATGTCGTCGAGCGCTCCGTTGGGCGCCGAGCCGTCGTGTGACGATGAACCATCCGGCTCGCAGTACCTCAAGACGACCTGTCCGTTCCCGCGAAGGTGCTCCAGCGTTTCAGCGTCGCAGATGAAGTTGCCCTCGTTGTGGTTCACCGGCACGCGCACCACCGTGCCGGGCTCCAGGGCGAGCCACTGGCACGCGCTGTCCTCTACCCGCAACGGGACCTCTCGGCAGATGAACTTCAGAGTGTCGTTGCGCAGCAGGGCACCTGGCAGAAGATGCGCCTCGGTGAGGATCTGGAACCCGTTGCAGATGCCCATGACGGGTCCGCCACGCTCGGCAAACCGAATGACTTCGTTCATGACGGGCGAGAAGCGAGCCACCGCGCCACAGCGAATGTAGTCTCCGTAGGAGAAGCCTCCCGGCAGCACGATTCCGTCGAAGCCTGTGAGGTCCGTGTCACCGTGCCACACGTAGTCAGCTCCAAAGCCCAGGAACCGAGCCGCGTGAACCACGTCTTGCTCGCAGTTGCTGCCCGGAAAGACGACCACGCCCAGCCGCATCTGCCCTACGCCTCCCCCACCGATTCGATGCGATAGTCCTCGATCACGGGATTCGCGAGCAGCTTGTCGCACATCTCGCGCACCGCGACCTCGTCCGCATCGGCTTCGAGTTGTATGAACTTGCCTATGCGCACGCTGCCGACGCCCTCGTAGCCGAGGTTGCGCAGCGCTCGCTCGGCCGTCGCGCCGGGCGGATCGAAGATGCCCTTCTTGTAGGTCACGAAGATCTCGTACAGTGCCATACCCTAGCGTCCCTTCTCGTCCGCACTACCGGTCGCCGAGGAGTCGTCCTTGGCCTTCTTGCCTCCTGACTGCTGCTCGGCGAGAAGCTGCTTGCGCATCCTGCGAACCTTGGTGATGTCGATGTAGATTGCCGGGAGCAGACAGATGTACGCGCCGACGAGCGCCAGCGTGCCTGCCTGAGATTCCCTTGCGTACAGGGCGTAGACAGCGAGCACGGCTCCAATTACGAACAATGCGGCCCAGATGCGCCTCCACCGCTTGAACTCGGGCGTGTCGGGCGTCGGGAGCGGATCGAACCACCTGCGCTTCTTCGCGGGTTCGCGCTTCCTACCGCCGCCCGAAGAACCGCGTTCGCCCACTTCGCGCTTCGGCTTGGCACTGGCGGCGCTGCGACGCGTCTTGCCGACTCCGGCATCTCGCCGGTAGCGAGGATTCGTTGGAGAACGGCGCGCCATCAGACTGCGCCCCCTTCTGGCGTGAATTCACGGCCTGTGATGAG
>JAOUET010000048.1 GCA_029858605.1 Coriobacteriia bacterium
GGGCCAGATCGCGACTCCCCGCTTCAACGGCGTTCCTGTAATCGTATGCGCTGTTTGTAAGCTCCATCAGGGCCGCGATGGACGTGTTGAGCTGAAAACGCTGGATGTCCTGGGTCACCTTGCCGATGACCCGGTGCATTTCGCGATTCAGAGCCTTGGCGGCGGAATCCGCGAGCACAGCCTCGCCGCACTCACCGTCGGTCTCGTCGGCGACGTCGCCTATCAGACGCCACACGCGGCTGATCCAGCGATACATCCCGTCGATGCCCTCGTAAGACCACTCGAGATCCTTGTCCGGCGGCGCCATGAAGAGGATGTAGGCGCGCAAGGCGTCCGCGCCGTACTTGGCGATCATGTCCTCGGGCGCGACGACGTTGCCCTTAGACTTACTCATGACCTCGCCGTCCTTCCGCACCATGCCCTGCGTGAGGAGGTTCGTGAACGGCTCGCCGAAATCGCAAATGCCCATGTCCCGGAAGACCTTCGTGAAGAACCGTGAGTACAGGAGATGCAGGATGGCGTGCTCGATCCCGCCGATGTACTGGTCCACGGGCAGCCAGTAGTCGATCTTGTCCTTGTCCCAGATCGCATCACTGTTGCGAGCGTCCGCGTAGCGGAAGTAGTACCAGCTCGAACACGTGAAGGTGTCCATGGTGTCGGTCTCGCGCTTCGCGGGTCCGCCGCACTTCGGGCAGTCCGTCTCGTAGAACTCGGGATGGTCCGCCAGAGTCTCGCCCTTCGTGATGTCGACGCCCATTGGCAGCACGACGGGCAACTCCTCCTCGGGCACCGGCACGAGACCGCACTTCTCGCACTGGACCGCCGGAATGGGGTTGCCCCAGTACCGCTGCCTGGAGATCAGCCAATCGCGCAGGCGGAAGTTGATGGCGAACTTGCCCTGGCCGCGTTCCTCGAGCCACTTCGTGACGGCCTTCATGCCCTCGGAGTCCTTGCCACCCGGCATCCCGGTGAACTCGCCCGATTGGACCATGTATCCAGGGCCGTCGTACGCCTCTTCCCACTCGACATCCTGCAGCACTCGCTCCTGCTGCTCGCGCAGTTCGCCGAGGAGTGAGTCCTCCTCGGCCACCACGACCGGCGGGATCGGCAACCCGTACTTCCTTGCGAATTCGAAGTCTCGCTGGTCGCCGCAGGGTACCGCCATCACGGCTCCGGTGCCGTACTCCATCAGCACGTAGTTCGACACCCAGACCGGCACCTTCTCGTCGTTGACGGGGTTGACGACATAGCGACCCGTGAAAGCGCCCAGCTTCTCGGCTTCACCGCTTTCCCGCTCCAGGGCGGTCTCACGCTGCGCGGCTTTGACCACAGCCGCTACGTCCTCCGCGTACTCGGTCCCGTCAACGAACGCGTGCACGAGGGGGTGCTCCGGAGCGAGCAGGAAGAACGTGCAGCCGAACAGCGTGTCGGGCCGAGTGGTGAACACCGTGATCACCGCATCGGTGGGCTGGCCTTCAGCGTCGCAAACCGTGAAGTCCACGTCCGCGCCCTCGGAGCGACCGATCCAGTTGGCCTGCATAACCTTCACGCGCTCCGGCCAGCCGGGCATCTCCTCGAGCGAGTCGAGCAATTCCTGCGCGTACTCGGTTATCTTCAAGTACCACTGCTCGAGCTCGCGCTTCTGGACGCTGCTCTTGCAGCGCCAACAAACGCCTTCTCCCAGGACCTGCTCGTTCGCGAGAACGGTCTTGCAGTCCGGGCACCAGTTGACGGGGCTGGACTTCCTCTCCACAAGCCCGCGTTCCCAGAACTTGAGGAAGATCCACTGGCCCCAGCGGTAGTACTCGACGTCGCTGGAAACGACCTTGCGATCCCAGTCGTAACCGAAGCCCATCCGCTTGAGGCTCGCTGTCTGCTTCTCGATGTTGCCGTACGTCCATTCCGCAGGGTGGGTTGCGCTCTTGATGGCCGCATTCTCGGCAGGCAGACCGAAAGCATCCCAACCCATCGGATGCAGCACCTTGAAGCCGCGCATGGTGAGCTGCCTTGCCACCACGTCGCCGATCGTGTAGTTGCGAACGTGGCCCATATGGATGTCGCCCGACGGATAGGGGAACATCTCGAGCACGTAGTACTTCGGTCTGCCCGGCTCTTCGCTGACCGCATAGAGCCGACTGCGCTCCCACTCCTGTTGCCATCTGGGTTCTATGGCGTGCGGGTCGTACGAACGTGCCACGGAGCCTCCCTGGTCGTCTATCCAGTACGCCTAAGGATAGCCGAGGGAAGGCCCCGTGCAAGCCTGCTCCAATATGTGATCCGCTAGCTCAGAGGCGCTCCGCAGCCGGCGCACACAGTCGCGGACGCATCGTTCTGCGCACCGCATTGGGCGCAGGTCTTGCCTGTCGGCACCTCGCCCTCGGGCGCGGGTGCCGGTTCGGGGGCCGACGGTGCCACCTCGGGCTCCGGCACGGGTGCCGGTGCCTCAACTTGCGGCGCGACGACCGGCGCCGCCTCAATCACTGGAGCCTCTACCGGCGCAACAACCTCAGGCGTAGGCTCGGGTACTGGTTGGGGTACCGCTTCAGGCGCTGGAGCTGCCATCGGCTCCGGTGCCGGGGCAAACGCCGTCGGGGCGGTCGGAGACTCTGGGCCGCCATACGGCGCGGGCGCCACCGCTGGACGTGACTTCCTGCGCGCAAGCACGACGATCACGACTACGATGATCACCACAAGCAGCAGACCGCCGCCGCCGATGCCGGCAACCACCAAGGTGTTGTAGCCCTCGGCGGTTGCCTCGATCTTCACTTCTTCGCCTGGCACGAGCTCCCACGTCGCTGTCTTCCCGTCATCGCTGATGGAGTCCGCGTTGTTGTCGCCGATCTTCCCCGGCAGTGTCAGCATGAAGCGGGCCTCGACGAGTCCCTCGGTTGCTGCAGGGTCCCCGCCAAGGTCTCCGGTACCTGTGTCGGCCTCGAACGGCAAGCTCAGGTCCACTGTGTACTTCGACCGAAGGAAGCTGTTCTCGATCTTGATCTCTCCGTCCGTCCCCTCTCCAAGGTCTTTGAGATCGAAATCAGAGATATCGTCGATGTGCTTCGTGGCCTTGATGCCCGTCTGGCCATCCTTCTCGACGTCCTCGACTTTGAACCCCTCGCCTTCGGCTTCTACCGAGAGCTCGTCGAAGATGCCCGAAACATCCTCGCCTCCCGACTCTTGTGCAGCCGCATCCAGCAGACTCGAGTCCATCGTGATGGTGTTCTCGACGTCTGCACTGCCGTCCGAGTTGATCGTCAGGTGTTGCTCCACATCGAAGCATCCCGTGAGCGCGACGAGGGCAATGGCCGCGAACAAGCAGATGAGTGTACGCGTTCTTCGCATGAGCTTCCCCTTTGCCGGGCGGGAGCACTCTCTCCGCCCTCGGGTCCATTGGCCCCTTTATCGGTTATGACGCACGACTCGTCAAGCCGACGTACATTCCGCCAAGGGCGCGCTCACCGCACTGTGACGTCGATCTCGAACGTGTCGTCCGGGGTCGCTGTGGTCTCCCACGCTCTTCTGTATTCCAGCCGAAGAGTACCGTTCCCGGCCTCGACCCCCTCGAAGCGCAGAATCTCGGTGCCCCCTGCGCCCACGATCTCCTCGTCGACCGGATCAGCCTCGTATTCGATCTCCCCCACTTGCCTCAACTGCTCAGGCAAGTCCATGACCTGCCAGCCGTATCCCGTCGTCGGGTTCGAGGGGAGTTCGACGCGCAGAACCCTTCCCGCACCGATGTCAACCTGGGTACCATCGGCATCCGGCCCCACGACATCCTCGAAACCAGACGCGCATCCAACTAGCAGTAGCGCCACCACCAGACTTGCGGCAAAGCGTGCGGTCCGCATCCTCTCCCCTCTCGACGTACTCGATGATACTAGGCATGGGACGACAAGAAAGCCCGCCGGGTTCTCCGACGGGCTCTGTGTTCACTGGTGGAGCCAAGGGGGATCGAACCCCTGACCTCATGGCTGCCAGCCATGCGCTCTCCCAGCTGAGCTATGGCCCCACTCTCTCCTGGAGCGCCAAAGGCGCAAGCGACAGTATAGCAGCCGAAACGGGCCGGTCAAGCAGGGTCGGACCCCGACGGCGGTCGCCCCGTCGGAGTGGCGCTCGTCCCTCCACCCTCCGACTCCAGCAGGGGTACGGGCGGCCCCTCAGGGGCGTTCGCGACGACAACGCGCTCGTCCCTTTGCGGAGCAAGGGCTCGCAACTCGGAGAGCACCATTCCCCCGACTATCAGCGCGCTGCCGACAAGCCCGCCCACACCGAAGACGTCACCGGCCCACCATCCGAACAAGCCGCCGAACACTGGCTCCATGATCAGCACCAGTGCGGTCTTCGTCGGCGAGATGTGCCTCTGTGCCCACGTCTGCGCACCGAACGCCACCGCCGATGCAAGTACCCCCGTGACACCCAGTGCGATCCACACGGACCCCTCATTCGGCAGAGCGATCGGCTCCGTCGCGAACGATATCGCTCCACACACGACTGCAACGACGCTCAACTGCACGAACGTCAGCGATACCGGATCGTGGTCGCGCCCCACGCTGCCCAGCACGATCATGTGTGCTGCGTACGCGACAGCGCACATGAACACGCGAGTGTCTCCCTGAGTCCACCCGTTGGCGGAAGCGCCGGAAAGCATCCATAGCCCCACCACGGCAAGAACCACGCCTGCCAGCGTAGCCGCACGCGGCACGCTGCGCAGCACGACGGCCTGCATGATTGGCGTAATGACAACGAACATGCCCGTGATGAACGCAGCCTTGGAGGCAGTCGTGTCCTGCAGCCCCCAGGTCTGGAACACGTATCCGGCGCAAAGAAACGCACCCGCAAGCACGCCGACCCGAACAGTCTGCGTTTCCAGGCGCCTCACGGCCCGCGGGAAGAGTACGGCAAACGCGATGACGGCGATCACGAACCGCAGCGTCAGGAATGCGTACAGCGGGTAGCGCGAAACCGCGTCCTTGACCATGACGAAGGTCGCACCCCAGATCGCGGCAGTCCCGAGCAGCGCGACCACCGCCCGGAGGCGACGTGAGCTTTCGGTCACGACTCCGCGGACTCCCTCACGTGCTCGACAGGCACACCGGCCCTGGACGACACGCTCTCGGCACGGGGTAGATCAGTCTCGATGGCGAGAAGCTCGATGCGTGGGGCTTCCTTCCACAGCGTTTCGAGACGGTAGAACTCTCTCTCCTCGGGCTGGAACACGTGAGCGACGAAGTCTCCGAAATCGATCAGCACCCAACGCGCCTCGTCCCGGCCCTCCACGCCCATCGGAGAGAGACCGGCCTTCTTCACCTTGAGTTCGATTTCCTCTGCGATCGTGCGCACTTGCCGGTCGTTGCGTCCCGTGCATATCAGGAAGCACTCGGTGACGACGAGAAGCTCAACCACGTCGAGCGCGACGATATCCTCGGCCTTCTTGTCGGATGCTGCTTCCGCGGCGATGAGCAGGTAGTCGCGCGTGTCCAGATAGATCCCTTCCCTCCACGTGTCAGCCACCGTTTGTTGTCTTCGGCGGCTTGTAGTCCTTTCCGACTATCACGATGACGTCGGCGACCTCCTGGTCTGAAGGCTGCATGACGACCTCCCCGACGCCGAGAACGTCCCTGACACCTCCGCCGGTACTCTCGTCGCCGTGTTGCACGACGATCTGCGTGACCTCGTAGTCGAAGCTGTCCGCATTCTTCGTATCCACCACGCGGTAGCCTTCGCGAATCAGCACTTGCCCCGCCGTACCCGCTATGCCGGGCACGCCTGCGCCGTTGTAGACGATCAGACGTACGACGTCCTCACGTTCTGCCGAAGACACATCCCACCACTGCTCGATTAGGTCCGCGACCTTGTCGCGCTGCGGATCGAGGTACGTCTGGCTCCCGACGTTGATCGGCTCGGTCGGCAGGGGCACGATTGCCACGTTCTCCACGGCAAGCGAATCCAATGCCTCTTGCCAGCGTGATTGCTCATCCGTACTCAGATTCGTCGTCGTCACGCTGTCCATCACGCCAGCCAGGCTCTGCGAAGAAAC
Organism: Coriobacteriia bacterium; assembly: GCA_029858605.1. Taxonomy (GTDB): domain Bacteria; phylum Actinomycetota; class Coriobacteriia; order Anaerosomatales; family JAENZW01; genus JAENZW01. Next base: position 6,035 of record JAOUET010000048.1, read on the forward strand.
GGCGTTCTTGTACGTCTCGCCGTCAATGACCGCCCAGTTGCTGAACGGCACGCCCAGGAAGTTGGCGATGGCCGCCGCGGAGACGTCGGGTCCGGCCTCGTACGAGTTCCCGACGCGTTCGAAGCCTTGCCCGGGGACCTCTATGAACGCGGCGTCCGGGATGGCTATGCCGTACGCCATGTTCTTCTCGGCATCGTTGCGCAACGCGAGGAACCCCGTCGCCCGACCGTCTTCTAGGGCGATCAGCAGCAGGTTGTTGCGATCCTGCTCCGCCCGAATGTCTTCGGAAGACATGTCCCCGGCGGAACGTCTCGCGTTCCATCTCGCGACACCGTTGACCGCGGCAGCTATCAGAACGAGGACGAGCAGGGCTCCAGCGAGACCGGCGATGGCCAGACCTAAGATGTACGCATAGCTCTTCACAGCCCTGCCGAAGCGCCCGGTCGAGGAGGCGATCTTGACCTTGCGCTCTTGCGCCTTGACGTCCTTTCGCGCCTTCTTGCCGGAGCGCGTGCTCCGCCTCGAAGTACGCCAGCCGCTGGGCATGTCCGGAATCTCCTCTTCGAGACTCCGCGACCGGCGGGGCCTCTTGTCCTGCTCGTCGCTCACGCGGGCTCCTCGGAGACGGACGCTGCGGCCCTCGGCACCCGGTAGGCGCCCATCTCGTCCACCAGGTGATTCCAGACCTCGAGAGTCCTGGGGTGTATCTTGCGTCGCTTGTCCACCAGATGAGTGACTGAGATCGCGTAGGCTTCCACGAACAGCTCTTCCAGTGACACGTCTCCCACCAGTCTCCGCAGCTCATCGGCTGCGGAATACGCGCGCGTAGGCTCGATCATGTCCGCGATGTAGATAATCCGGTCGAGATCCGACATCTGGGTGGCGCCCATCGTGTGACGTTCGACAGCAGAGACTATCTCAGGCGACAGTTCAGGCAGCACGGCACGTAGCTCCGCCGCGGCAGTAGCAGCGTGGAGCAGGTAGGGCCGATCGCGATCCACCTCGGTGATGTCTATCCCGGCTCGCGCCGCTGCGCGCAGCAGGGCATCGCCGGAGTCGTCTCGCGACCAGTCGTGCAGTAGACCTGCGATTCGCGCGCTAGCCGTATCGACTTCGTAGACCTCGGCAAGTTCGACCGCGGTGACGGACACTCGCTCGCAGTGTTCGACAGCGTCGGGGCCGACGCGACGTGACAGCGCCTCGTGTGCGCGCTCGAAAGATACACCGGACATCCTAGTAGGCCTCCCGATAGAGCTTCTGCTTCTCGATGTAGGCCGCTACGGACTCCGACGTCAGGTAGCGAACGGGCCGCTTCTCCTTCACCCTCAGCCGAATGTCGGTCGACGAAATCGCTAGAGCGGGCACTTCGATGAACTCTATCTTCAGACGTGCCAGTTGCTCTGCATGTTCGCTCCGCGCGGCGTCGAGATCGTATCCGGGCCGCGTCGCGGCTATGAACGTGCACAAGTCCACGAACTCGTCCGCGTCCTTCCACGTGACTATCTCCCACACCGCATCAGCACCCGTGATGAAGTAGAGGTCGGCCCGCGAACCGTGGATGCTGCGCAGCGTCCGAAGCGTGTCGACCGTGTACGTCGGGCCCGCGCGGTCTATCTCCATGCGGGAGACCTCGAAGTCGGGATTGCTCGCCGTGGCGATGACCGCCATGAGGTATCGGTGTTCGCCGGAGGTGACTTCGCGGTGCGTCTTGCGCGCCGGGTTGCCACTGGGCATGAACACGACCCGGTTCAGGTTGAACTGAACCAGGGCCTCCTCGGCGGTGACGAGGTGCCCGAAGTGGATGGGGTCGAAGGTCCCACCCATTATGCCGAGGCGAGCTTTCGTGGCTACTCCCGAATCTGCCCGGTGCCCATCGCGACGAACTTCGTCGACGTCAGAGCGTCGAGACCCATCGGGCCGCGGGCATGAAGTTTCTGAGTCGATATGCCGATCTCGGCCCCCATGCCAAATTCGCCGCCGTCGGTAAAGCGGGTCGAGGCGTTGATGTATACGGCAGCGGCGTCGACCTCGCGAAGGAAACGCTGTCCGGCCGAGTAGTCTTCGGTGATGATCGCCTCACTGTGCCCGGTGCCATACGTGTTGATGTGCCGAATGGCCTCATCCAGGCCGGAGACAACCTTCACCGCGATCTTCAGATCGAGGTACTCGGTGGCCCAGTCCTCCTCGGTCGCGCGTTCGATGCGCATGACGGCACCCAGTGCTCGCGTCGCATCGTCCCCGTAGATCGTGACGCCGTTTTCCTCGAGTTCTTTCAATATGGGAGGCAGGATGGCCCCGTGCACGGCGTCGTCGCAAAGGAGTGTCTCTGCGGCGTTGCAGACACCCGGACGCTGGCACTTGGCATTCACGACGATGCGCCGCGCCATGTTCGAATCCGCCCCCGAATGAACGTAGACATGGCAGTTCCCCACACCCGTTTCGATCACGGGAACCTTCGCGTTCTCGACCACGCTCTTGATCAGCCCCGAGCCACCGCGAGGGATGAGTACGTCCACATAGCCGTGAAGGCTCATCAGTTCCTCGGCGGCTTCCCTGTCGGTCGACTCCACGCACTGGACGGAGCCATCGGGGATGCCCGCATTCGTGGCGGCGGCCGAAAGGACTCTGGTGAGAGCGATGTTGGAGTTCGAGGCCAGCGAGCCACCCCTGAGGATCACGGCGTTGCCGGTCTTGACGCACAGCCCGGCCGCATCGGCGGTGACGTTCGGACGTGCTTCGAAGATTATCGCCACTACTCCCAGGGGCACGCGAATCTTGGACAGCTGCACTCCGTTGGGCAGCGTATGACCCTCGACGATCTCTCCGATTGGATCCGGAAGGAGCGACAAGGCCTTCAGCGCTTCCGACATCGACTTGAGGCGCGTGGGATTCAGTTCCAGGCGGTCGAGCAGGGCCGGCGACACGTTCTTGGCCTTGGCCGCCTCCATGTCCTTGGCGTTCGCCTCGAGAACCTCATCTTGCTTGTGTGTGAGCGCGTGCGCCATGGCCAGCAGCGCCCGGTTCCGCTGCTCGGTAGAAGTGGTACCCAGCCGCTGCGCCGCCTCGCGCGCACGATTGGCCAGTGTCATGACTTCCGACATAGACCCATCCCCTCTTCGCTCGCTCCAGCCCTATCGCTCACAGAATCACCAGATGGTCCCTGTGTATGACCTCCAAGCCCGCAAGAGCGGGCACGACTTCGGCGATCTCCGAGGACTTCAGACCCTTGACCTGGTCGATATCTGCCGAAGACATCCCGGCGAGACCTCGCGCGATCACCGAGTCCGCGCTGTCCTTCAATACTATCGCATCCCCACGCTCAAACGTGCCTGCTACGGACACCACACCGATCGGAAGAAGGCTCTTGCCGCGACTGCAGAGTGCATCCTTAGCCCCGTCATCGACAAGGACCTCTCCTTTCGGGTTCTGCGCGAGTGCGATCCAAAGCTTCCTGGCGGGCAGCGCCGCTTCTCCTCCCGCGAAGAACGTACCCACGGGCTTGCCCTCCGCTGCCTCGAGAATCACGTTCCTGCGTCTGCCGTCACAAACCACCGTGGGAATCCCGGCCTTCATCAGCACGTTTGCTGCATCGACCTTTGTAATCATCCCGCCGGATCCGATGACCGAACCCGCGCCGCTGGCTGCAGACACCACTTGATCTGTCATCTCGTCGACACGTTCCAGGAGACGGGCATCCGATCCAGTCCGCGGATCGACGTCGTAGAGTCCCTCGGTGTCGGTCAGAAGCACTACGAGACTCGCTTTGCACATGGTAGCGACCAGCGCTGCGAGGGTATCGTTGTCCCCGAATCGTATCTCGTCCACGGCGACCGTATCGTTCTCGTTCACGATGGGCACCACACCAAGCGACAGCAGCCGCTCCATGGTGTCCCGCGCGTGCAGATAGCCGCTCCTGTGAGCAGTATCGTGACGCGTGAGCAGTATCTGGCCCACTGGCACACTGTGCATTGCGAAGAGGGCAGCGTACATCTCCAGTACCAGGACCTGTCCGACCGATGCCGCAGCCTGCAGCGACGGCATGTCCTTCGGCCGCTCGTCCAGCCCGAGCGCCTGCATGCCCGCAGCGATCGCCCCCGAAGACACAAGCACAACGCTCGTTCCACGCGAACGCACTTCCGCGAGTTGCTGCACGAGCGACTCGACATACTCGCGGTCTAGACCCCCGTCCGCATGGGCCAGCGTCGAACTGCCCACCTTCACGACTATGCGCGCTACCTCACTCACGCCCCCTCCTCGACGTCTTCGGGCTCCTCTTCGATGTAGCCTACTTCATCGTCGTCGGCGAGCGCCGCATCGAACTCGAAAGTCACTCCGGCAATCGTGATCTCATCACCGTCGCGCGCACCTGCGTCCAAGAGCGCCTGCTCGACACCTACCTTCACTAGCCGCTTCTGAAGGAACGCAACGGCTTCGAGGTTGGACATCTCGGTCATGATCACCATGCGCTCGACACCGCGACCGCGGACCGCAAACGCTCCTTTGCCCGTACGTACCACGTCGAAGCGCCCGTCACCTCCCGGCCTGTGACGATAGACCGCCTCGTACTCGGCCACAGGCTCAACGACCGAAGTGCGCAGCTCGTGAACGCGTTCTCCGAGCCAAAGTGCCAGTGAGTCCACGCCAGCCTTCGTCAACGCCGAGACTCCAAAATACGGCACCCCGCGATCCGCAGCGATTCCTGCGACACGCCGTGAAGCTTCCGCTGTTCCACCCACATCCGACTTGTTGCCGACCAGAACCCGAGGACGCTCCGCGAGCTCCCTCGCATGGGACTCGAGTTCGAACTCGATGAGTTCCACATCGCCGACCGGATCGCGGCCCTCGTATCCACCCGTG
>JAOUET010000209.1 GCA_029858605.1 Coriobacteriia bacterium
TCCCCTGACGCCCGGCCCCACCGGCACGCTGATCGGCGCATAGGTGTCGAAGACCCTCTCGCCTCTCGGCATGCCGTCGGTGGAATCGAGTGCGACCGTTCGCACGATTCCTTCGCCGAGCAGCTGCACCGCCTCCAGAGGGATTCCACGCTTCCGGTGTCCGGCACGCAGCAGGTTGTTGAGCGCCGGGAGTTCGCCCTTGAAGGCGACATCGACGACAGGCCCCATGACCTGCACGACCGTGCCCTCATAACCCTCGCGCTCGATGCCCTCAGACATCCGGCAGATCGCGTCGTGTGCCACGTCGTCGACGTTGAGCGCCACGTCCTCCAGACCGATCAGCGCCCGCAGATCGATGTCCTTGCGCTGCTGGTTCATCTACCGCTCACCTGCCCTCAGCTACCAGTCTTCTCGCGCAGTCGCGATGCAAACAGAACCCCCAATAGATCTGTGGTAATAGACTCGCGTCGCAACCGGTTGTGCTGCACGCGCAGCAGCTGCAGCATCTTCCCCGCTCTCTCGGTGGCCTCCTCCATGGTGATCATCCGAGCACCCTGCTCGGACGCATACGACTCGAGCAGCACGTCCTCGATCTGCAGCCGAAGGAACATCTGGAGAAGCTCGCTGAGAATCTGATCGAAGGCGGGCTCGTAGAACCAGCGGGCCGCCTCCGCTTCGGATCGCGCATCCTCGGCCCTCTCCGACGCAAGAGGCAGCAGCCGTACCGCCGTGGGAAGGCGCTTGAGCGGCGTGAAGAACTGCGTGTAGGCACACCAGACTTCGTCGTACGTGCCGTCCAGATAGCCTCCGCAGATGCGATCGAAGATCCGGTCTACCTCGTCTTCGGTTACGCCGGCGCGCAACCAGCCTTCTGTCTCAGCAAACGTCACGTTGCCCTTCTTGGTCAGGTGGCGCTCGCCCTTCGCACCTTTGGCGAAGACCTCGACCTCGAGCCCTCGCGCTCCAAGCGATTCGACCAGCTCGAGGCCGACACGGTTGATCGAGATGTTGTACGACCCGCACATGCCGCGGTCAGCCGAAAGATGGAGCACGAGCGCCCTGGTCGGCTGGGGCCGTTCGGCAAGGAAAGGCGACAGCGCCTTCAGGTCGAGACCCCTCGACGCGGCGTACGCCTCTTGACGCCGGATCATCGTGCGGAGACGGTCGGTGAAGGTGCGCATGCCTGCTGCGCGCTCGCGAGTTCGGGAAAGCTTCGCCGAGGCAACCGTAGCCATCGTTCGTGCGATAGACTGGATGCTGCGCACGACGTCCATTCGGCGCCGTATCTCAACGAGCTTCTGCATGTCTACACCGCCGAATCGGTCGGCTGGGCTTCAGGCTCGGCCACGTTGGACGGGGGACCGGAGGCGTCAAAGGGCTCCGTCGCTTCGGAGCCCCCCGGGGGTTCCGCGAGAGCTCCGGTCACCCCGCCAGGGGCGGCGCGCCGCTCGGCTTCGACCGAAGCGGTCGTCGCCCGCTCCTCGCACCAGCGGAACATGAAGTCCGAGATCGCGTTGCGCAATTCGCCGTCCAACGCCGTGCTGATCTCGCCGGTCTTCGTGATCTCCTCGACGAGAATCGGGTGCTGGACGTCCATGTACTCCGTGAGGGCACTCTCGAGTTCGCGCAAGCACTCGACGGGCACCTGATCCAGAAAGCCGTTGACGACCGCGAACAGCACTACGACCTCATGCACGGTGCTCATCGGGACGTGCTGGTCCTGTATCAGCAGCTCGCGAGCGCGCTCTCCACGCGCAAGCTGCTGTAGCGTAGCCGAGTCGACTTCGGCTCCGAACTTCACGAACTGCGCCATCTCTTGGTATTGCGCAAGGTCGATGCGCAGACGGCCTGCAACCTGCTTGACCGCCTTCGTCTGAGCATTGCCCCCCACTCGGGAAACGGAAAGGCCGACCTCCATCGAGGGTCGAATACCTTCGTTGAAGAGCTGAGCATCGAGCACGATCTGGCCATCGCAGATCGAGATGACGTTCGTGGGAATGAATGCCGAGATGTCACTCGCGAGCGTCTCGACTATCGGCAGTCCTGTAAGCGAACCTCCGCCGCGTGCGTCGGACATTCGGGCAGCCCTCTCGAGCAGCCGCGAGTGCACGTAGAATATGTCGCCCGGGTATGCCTCCCGGCCGATCGGTCTGCCGAGCAAAGCCGACATCTCGCGGTAGGTCACGGCGTGTTTGCTTAGGTCGTCGTATATGACGAGCGCGTCACGGCCCTGCTCCATGAAGTACTCGCCGATAGCGCAGGCGGCATATGGAGCCACGTAGCGAAACGCGGGTTGCGCGCTCGGCAGCGCCACGACGATCGTCGTGTACTCCATGGCCCCGCGATCTTCGAGGGTCTGGACCACGCGTGCGACCGACGATGCCTTCTGTCCGATGGCGCAGTAGACGCACACGACATCCTCGCCCTTCTGCGCCAGTATCGTGTCCACCGCGACAGTCGTCTTGCCTATCTTGCGATCGCCGATGATCAGCTCGCGCTGTCCTCGTCCGAGAGGGACGAGAGCATCAAGCACCTTGATGCCGGTGTGCAAAGGCGTGTCCACGGGCTGTCTCTCGACCACGCCCGGCGCCTTGCGTTCGACCGGCATGTATGCCTTCGGCGCTACGTGACCTCGGCCGTCGATCGGCTCGCCGACCGCATCCACGATCCTGCCGAGAAGAGAATCTCCAACGGGCACCTTGAGCAGGTGGCCCGTTCTGGTGGCATCGCTTCCTTCGCGAATACCCTCCTCGGGGCCGAGGAGAATGCATCCGACGTTTTCGTCGAGCAGGCTGAAAGCTATCCCGTACACGCCCCCGGAGAACTCCACGAGCTCCTGCGAGCCAATGTCACGCAGGCCCGACACAAGCGCCACTCCGTCGCCAACCTCCAGCACGCTTCCCGTGTCGTGGAGCTCCTCGACGGACACGTGCGGAGCAGTCTCGCACAGCATTCTCCGCAAGAAGTCGTACGTTTTGGTGGGACTGGTC
>JAOUET010000210.1 GCA_029858605.1 Coriobacteriia bacterium
ACGAGATCTTCACGTGGACGCAGTCGGGAGGCACGGAGCAGCTCACGGAGAACACATACGAGGACGAAGGAGCCCTCACGTCCGGCGACCGGGTCGTATGGAACTCCTGGGGCGGCTCCATCGGCGAGGACAGAGAGATCTTCACCTGGACCGCCGGCGGGGGAGCCCCTGTCAGACTGACGGACAACGACGACCACGACTTCAACCCCAAGATTTCTGGAGACCGCATCGCCTGGTATGGACCTGGCGGTTCGGATAGCGGACCCGACTATGAGGTGTTCACCTGGACGCCAGCTGGCGGCATCCATCAGGTCACCGTTGACGCCAACAACGCCTACAATCCACGCGTGTCGGGCGATCGCATCGTGTACTACAGCAGTCCTCCCGGTGAGTCGGCGCAGGTCTTCATGTGGACCCCGACGGGCGGCGTGGTTCCCGTGTCGTCCGCTGACACTCCACCGGACATGTACCCGGACGTCTCCGGGTCGCGAATCGTCTGGTACACCTACGACGGATCGTCCGATGCATCGGAGATCTTCACCGCCAAGGTCCTCACGGCAACCCTCATGCCCGTCCACCGCTTCTACAACGTCAAGACCGGGGTGCACTTCTACACCGCCTCGGAGTCAGAGAAGGCGAGCGTCATCGCCAACCTCGGCCACATCTTCCACTACGAGGGCGTCTCCTATCAGATCAACACCAGCAACCCGGTGAACTCGCAGTGGCTGCACCGCTTCTACAACGCCAAGGCGGGCGTGCACTTCTACACCGCCTCGGAGTCCGAGAAGGCGAGCGTCATCGCCAACCTCGGCCACATCTACACCTACGAGGGTCCGGCCTACAAGGTCTCCACGACGCCCACGCCCAAGCCGGTCTGGCGCTTCTACAACTTCAAGAAGGGCGTGCACTTCTACACGGCTGATCCGAACGAGAAGAACAACGTCCTCGCCACGCTCGGCTGGACGTACTCGCTCGACGGCATCGGCTACCACATCGGGCAGTAGGCCAGATCGAGAAACCCCGCACTCGGAGGCAAGGGCATGAACCAGCCCCGGCCGCCCAGGAGGCGGCCGGGGCTGTGTGTCGGTAGCACAGACCGCGCTGCCTCGCCGGTCCCCTGCTTCACTAGCCAACGGGACGGTCGAGCGGCTGCGCCGTCCAGGAATCGAGGACGGAAGAGTCCACGACGATGCGATCACCGGCAACGGTGCTGGGGACCTCATCGAGTGGGTAGAGCTTGCACGCTCCGCTGAGGCCCACGTTGTTCTCGAGATTACGCCGCGTGCCGCACGATTCGCACGTGAGCGTTCCGTCCGCTTCGATTCGCTGTCCCACGCCTTGGCAGGGGGGGCAGTAGCTTACGCCGACGAAGAGTCTGCCTGATGGCCTCGCGTAGGCGATCATCGGAAGCGTCTTGCCGTCGGGTCTCTGGTAGTCGAAGCGCACGATCTTGTTGGCCACTACAGGATCGAGTGGGATCGAGAAGCCGCTCGCGTCCTGAGTCGCGCCCACATCGGTCATCGGTATGGCCTTGGTGTACACGATCATGTCGGCTACCTTAGGCGCCTCGTATCCGGCAGGCAGAAGTCGACCGGCATAGTCCTGCTCGGCCTTCGATGAGGCCGGGGAAGCCGGGTCTCCAGAACCTCCGTTTGCCAGCGCCACGAAGACGGCGACTGCCGCCACCGCGAGGACCGCGACGATCCAGATGTTCCGGGGACTCTTCTTCGGCGCAGTCGGTGCTTTCTGAGTCGTTGCGACTCGCTTCTTCTTGTTCTTCGCCATCTTGAGACTACCTCCAGGTTTCGTGCGTCGCCTTTCGGGCCGGGTCGGTGCCTGCTCCGCGCGACCCGGTGCTGCTCGCGGGAGTCGGCTGCTCCGGCTGTGCGCTCGAGCTCGTCGAAAGCAGTTCGCCGGGCCTGGAGGTATCAGATGCGCAGCGGCGCGGGCGGGGGAGATCGCGTCTCCGACGCGAGTGCGATGCGAGGTCCGTCCGCCGGGACCTGGACAGCGGGTCCTGTCAGTCGTTCAACTGTTGCCGGCGCTGCGGGCGCCAGCGGACCGCGAACCTTCATCGCGAGCGGATGCATGTCGCCGACGCTTGGACACAAAGCGATGTCATTCTCCGAGGAGTCGCACCCATGAGAGGACGGGTCCGTCTGCTGGGTCATCGATGACGACATGCCGAACGGGCAGGCTGAAACGGCGGCGACCGCGAGCGCGACCAGCAGAACAGCGAACAGTCCAGTTCGCAGTCCGTCGATCTTCGCAGTCCGCCTGCCGGCGACGTTCGGGTCGTACTCGGCCATGAGACTCCTACCTGGGCCCCACATGATCGCGAGAGTGGGGCGGTGTCGCAGCTCGTCTCGGCCCTTTGTGAGCATCAAGTCTGCCAACACAACAGGACGCGTAGGCGCGAGCGGTGGCGGCTGGCCCCGCTTCCGCGAGCCGCGAATGCCTCTCTTGCCGTCGGCCGGCACTCACAGCAACCCGTCAGGCTGTCACACGCTGTGGATGAGGAGCGACGTCAGCCAGGAGCCCAGAACCGCGCACCCGTCAGTAGTGAGATGGTGCGCGGCAGTTGAGTCAAACAGCAACTCTGCTCGTGCGTCGAACTCTTCGTCGGCATTCCACCACAAGAGTGCTACGGGCACCCGAGGGAGAGCGGGGATGCGCCATGCCCGATCGGCGAGCTTCGGGAGAGGTTCGCCCCCAACACGTTCGACTGCCTCACCCAGGTTCGCCGCACGCGGGCCAAAGTGACGGGAGATCAGCGCACCGGTGTAGCCGCGAAACGCCGTGACGTAGAAGGACGCATCGGGCAGATTCGCGAACGAAACCCACGTGCCGCTCGGTATCGAGCCGTCCGATAGCGCCAGGTGGTACACGAGCAGCGCGGCGACATGTGGCGGGGCAGGGTGTTTGCCGACGGAGACCTCAAGGGCAGGGTACGATACCGAGACCGCCGAACCGAGAAA
>JAOUET010000211.1 GCA_029858605.1 Coriobacteriia bacterium
CCTCGTGCCCCTCAAGGTCGCCGGACCGTTCCACTCACCCCTGATGGAGCCGGCCCGCAGCGCGTTCGAAGAGATCCTCGACCAGACCGAGTTCCGCAGTCCCGCCATCCCAATCATCCAGAACACCGACCCGGCGCCCAGCCAGGACGGCGTCTTGATCCGCGCGCGACTGACCGAACAGATGACGACGCCGGTGCGATGGACGGAGACGATGCAGGCGCTAGCACAAGAAGGTCCCGTGACGATGCTGGAAGCTGGTCCGGGTTCGGTTCTTTGTGGCCTGGCGCGAGGCTACGACGACATCACGGCACTGCCCGTCGAGAACAGCGAACTCGAACGCATCGCCGAGGAGGTTTCACTGTGAGCCGTCTGGAAGGCAAGATCGCTCTGGTGACAGGCGCGTCGCGCGGAATCGGCGCGGCGATAGCGCGTCGGCTTGCCGAAGAGGGTGCCGATGTCGCCGTCAACTACTCCGGCAGCGAGCAGGCGGCCCGCGAGGTGGTCTCGTTCGTCGAGGGAGCGGGCGGCCGAGCGGTCGCGCTTCAGGCCGATGTGGCCGATAGCGCCGCTTGCCAGGCTCTGGTGGACACGTGCATCGAGCGCCTCGGGGGGCTCGACATCCTCGTCAACAACGCCGGCATAACCCGCGACAACCTCCTCGTGCGCATGAGCGACGAGGAGTGGAACGCGGTGATCGCGACGAACCTCGGCGGCGTCTTCGCCGTCACCCGGGCTGCAGGCAAGCACATGATGAAGCACCGGGCGGGCGCGATCGTGAACGTCTCGTCGGTGGTCGCCCTGGTGGGCAATCGCGGCCAGTGCAACTATGCCGCGGCCAAGGCCGGGGTCATCGCTCTCACCAAGTCGGTGGCCAAGGAGCTTGCACCCCGCGGTGTGAGAGCGAACGCTGTCGCTCCGGGCTTCATCGAGACCGACATGACTGGCGATCTCCCGGATGCCGTTCGAGAGGCCGCTCGCGAGCAGATAGCCCTCAAGTCGTTCGGTGCCCCCGAGGACGTCGCCGCCGCCGTGGCGTTCTTGGTCTCCGATGACGCGCAGTACATCACTGGACAGGTGATTGCCGTGGATGGCGGCATGACCTTCGTCTAGCATTCTGACGGAGAGACATCGCAGGGGAAGGAGGTGTCCACTCTATGGAGAACGAGGCCATCATGGAGAAAGTCAGGGAAGTCATCGTCGATCAGCTCAACGTCGACGAAGGTGACATCAACGTGGAGTCCGCGTTCATCGACGACCTCGGTGCCGATTCCCTCGACATCGTCGAACTCGTCATGGCGCTGGAGGATCAATTCGGCATCTCAATTCCCGACGAGGAAGCCGAGAGCATCAGAACTGTCGGCGACGCGGTAAAGTACATCTCCGTCAACACCGAGTGACCACATTCCGGGGGTCGTCCGAGCGATGCGATGCGCGCGGCCCCCGGTGTCCGTTTCGTGACCGAAAGGTATCCACAGATTGGATATGCCTCGCCTCAGAATAGGAAATGTCGATGCGCGCCTGCCCATAGTCCAGGGCGGGATGGCCGTTCGCATCTCTCGAGCGCCCCTCGCCACAGCCGTGGCTGAGGCAGGAGGCATTGGCATCATTGCCGGCTCGGGCATGGAACCCGAGGAAATGGCCGATGAGGTCCGTCGTGCGCGCTCGCAGACCGACGGCGTGGTCGGCGTGAACGTGATGGTGGCGGTTCGCAAGTTCAAGGACATCGTCCAAGCGGCGCTTCGCGAGGGTGCAGACCTCGTGATCGCGGGCGCAGGGTTCTCGCGCGACGTCTTCAAGTGGTGCCGTGACGCCGACGTCCCGATGGTGCCCATAGTCGGCTCCGTACGCGTTGCGAACCTCTCAGAGCGATTCGGTGCTTCGGCCGTCGTGGTCGAAGGCTTCGAGGCGGGCGGCCATCTCGGCACGGATCGTCCGCTCAAGGACCTGCTGCCCGAAATCGTCGAAGCCGTAGACATCCCGGTCATCGCTGCCGGCGGAATCTGCACCGGCGCAGACATTTACGAGATCCTCGGAATGGGCGCGGACGGCGTGCAGATGGGGTCGCGCTTCGCGGCGACGGTGGAATCTTCGGCATCTGACGCCTTCAAACAGATGTACGTAGACGCGACCGAGGAAGACGTCATTCTCATCAAGAGCCCGGTCGGCCTCCCCGGCCGGGCACTCCGCAGCCCGTTCACGGAACGCCTCGCAGCAGGGGACTATCCCAGGATCGAGAGCTGCATTGCCTGTCTCCGCGAGTGTGGCAAGGACTACTGCATCATCGACAAACTCGTGCGAGCCCAGGAGGGAGACGTCGAGCGCGGCCTGGTATTCGCCGGCAACTCGGTCACGCGTGTCCACGACATCCCCACAGTGGCCGAACTGATCGAACGCCTCTGTGAGGAATGGCGACAGGCGAGCGAAAGGTCGTGCGCATGAGGAGAGTCGCAGTCACGGGTATCGGTGTCGTGTCGTCCGTCGGCATCGGCCTCGACGCGATGTGGGACTCGATCGCATCCGGCCGAAGCGGCATCTCGCCGATCGAGCATTTCGACGCATCCGAGTATCTCACTCGCTTTGCGGGATACGTCAGCGACTTCGCCCCGCAAGACATAATCGACGCGAAGGAAGTCCGACGGCTGTCGCGCTTCCAGCAGTTCGCTATCGTCGCCGCCGACGAAGCCATCCGCGATGCGGCCCTAGACATCACTGACGACATCGCACCTCGGGTGGGCGTCATCGTCGGGTCCGGAATCGGCGGCCTCGAGTTCATGGAGGCTCAGACCGCGGTTCTTAACGAACGAGGTCCGAGCCGAGTCAGCCCCTTCCTTGTTCCGATGATGATCACAGACCTGGCAGCGGGCCACATCTCCATTCGCTACGGCGCCAAGGGCATCAACTACTGCCCTGTTTCCGCGTGCTCGACGGGCAACCATGCGATCGGCGAGGCGACCGAGGCCA
>JAOUET010000212.1 GCA_029858605.1 Coriobacteriia bacterium
GATCGAGACGGACACGATTCTTGTCGGTACTCGTGCTGCCGCCATCGCTGCGCTGGTCGTTCTCTCGCTTCTGGCGTTGGCCGCCTTTGAGGCAAGCCGCTTTCGCGTCGCCTCGCATGCGCTCGTAGATCCGCGACTCCCGCGCTCGTTCGATGGGACGCGGCTCGTGTTCCTGGCTGATGTCCACGTCGGTCCCTACTACGGCAAGCGGAGAATGGCGCGCCTGGTGAGGTGCCTAAACGAGCTGCGCGCCGACGTCGTGGTACTCGGCGGCGACTACGTGGGGGGTCGACGCGGGGGCGCGAGCACGTTCTACGCCGCCGCCGCCCGAATCCTGGCCGAGCGCGGTGTCTTTGCGGTGCTGGGAAACCACGACGTTTGGGAGGGCGAGGCGGAGGCGCGCGAAGGCCTTGCGAGAGCCGGTATCACCCTGGTCGAGAACTCCAATGTCCGGCTCCGCGGGTCGGAGGGCGACCTCGTGCTGGCAGGACTCGCGGACGCTTGGACCGGTGACCCCGATCCGGAAGCGGCTGCCGAAGGTATCGCCGATGGTGAGTTCGCGGTGCTCGTGACGCACAATCCGGACATCCTGGCCGAGGCGCTCCCGCGGACGCCGCGGGGCTTGTACGCGCTCGTTCTCGCAGCGCACACCCACGGCGGCCAGGCTCCTGGCGCGATACCGATGATGACTCGAGCACACAAACCCACTCACCTGGGCAGACGCTACTTGAGGGGATGGCGCATCGAGGAGGACTCGCCGATTCTCGTGACCCACGGTGTGGGCACGGTCACTCTGCCGTTACGCCTTCTCCGTCCGCCCGAGGTTCACGTCATCACGCTCTCGGCGACCGACGGTGAGCGCGAGCTGCGCGAGTGAACTCTGCCGCTTGCGGCACGTCCCGACATTGTGTCTCGAGCTGGTGTTGCGGCCTAGTGCCTCCACCAGCGGAACAGCAGGTTGAAGAGCAGCGTGATAAGGAGAGACAGCAGGATTGACGTGGTGATTGGCAGGAAGCAGCTCCAGCCTTCGCCGCGCAGTCGCAGATCGCCCGGAAGCGATCCGAGTCCCAGCCGACCACCAACCCAGAGCAGCACGCCCAGCAGCGCCACTGCGAGGCCGATCGCCAACAGGATCAACCCGAGACTCTGGGTCTCGTTCGAAGGCACCTTGCGACTCCGTTCCCCGCCCATTCGCATCACATCTGCGAGAACGTCGTCTCCGCCCACTTGCCGCTGGAGTCCAGTTCCCACACGGACTCGAAGTCGGTGAAGTCGTCATACCAACTGTCGAGGCTCTCGTCTGCGATGCCCAGGAACGTGACCTTCACATTGCTGTCCAACGAGAATTCGGTCACGTTCAGAGTCGGGTGCTTCTCCGCGAAGGCGGACATGATTTGGCTGCGCATGGCGTCCGGCACGGTGGCATTCGGTCCAGCGAAGGTCGCCAGACCGTAGTCGACCGTGCGGGGGTGAAGCCACACGGCCGAGGTTTCCGGGTCGGTGAAGCCGATCGTCTCGTCGATGGCGCCGACGTCAGCCGGGCTAGTCGTGCGTTGCGCGTAGAACGTCAGGTAGAACCCCGGCACTTCGTCGGATTGTGCCAGCATGTGGGTCGTGTAGAGATCCTCGCCTTCGAAACCCGTAAGAGCGAGGTCGGTGAGCGAGAACGAAGGGTAGAAGTGTTTCACCATGCGCTGGGCATCGGGACGGATGTCGTCCGCGCTTCGAGCGTCTTCCGGAAACGCGCCCTCGCCGGTGGTCGCGTCCGTGCTGTCGAGCTCGCTGTGCGCATCTTGCGAGTCATCCGACATCGAGTTGACGGTCAATGCGAAGTAGACTCCGAGTCCGGCTGTCAGAAGAAGCGCGAGCAAGATGCCGAAGGTCAGGCTCGACATGCGGCCCTTGCGCCCCAGACTACCGGGTCCTTCATCGGCGACATTCGGGGCATAGGCCTCGGCAAGCATCTTTTCCGGAGGCGGAGCCTTCGGCATACCGTGCGGTGAATCGTTCGGAGCGAAGGATTGCGTGGGGGAGACGGTAGTCAAAGACTTTGTAGAGTCAGGCACGTTGTAGTAGCCGGAGAGGGATTCCGGCCCGTGCCCCTTGACGCAGCGCCCGTCGTCGGAAACGAACACGTGGGCACCGCACTGCGAACAGAAAGCGGCCTGGCGCATCGAGCGTCCTTCCGTGTCATGCGGAATCGCCCTTTGAGGATACATCGCCGGGCTTCAATGGCCGAGAGGAAGAAAGGGCGCCTACTCGACTATCGCGATAGCATCCACAGGACACAGCTCAGCCGCATCGCGGATGCACCCGTAGAGTTCGTCTTCCGGGTTCTCATCCACGACGTATGCCATGCCGTCGTCTCTGACCTGGAAGACATCAGGGCACTCGTCTTCGCAGACGCCACATCCGATGCACAGATCGCGATCGACCACGGGCTTCATGTCGTCCTCCTAGGCACGGGCATGGCCGGCGCTGACTGCTTGCGCGCCGCGTTCCCGTGTCCTGTTGATACCCATCGTAGGCGACCACGATGATATGCGGATAGAGACTCATACATGGTATGTTTTGGCGCGGAACCTACTGAGGAGGGGGCTGTGGGCGACATCAGCAACGACTTCCACAAGATCAAGGTCCTCGTGGAGACTGACGAACGCAGCTTCAAGGGCTATGTGTTCAAACCCGCGAGCGAAGAGATTCGTCTGTCTGACTACCTGAACGCGTACGGCGACAAGTTTCTGCGCATGTCCGACGTCGAGATCACGGACCGAGGGCAGCACTATCGCGTCGGCGAGAAGCAGCCGTTCGTTGCCGTCTCTGTCGCCGCGATAACGTTCATCTCGCCCATCGAGGGCGAGTAGTCGGCGCATTCGCGAGCCGCTCCGGCAAGCGAATGCTGACCTCCCCGCTGTGCGGCTTCCGGTCGCGTGCCCGCCACCGAAAGCCGCACA
>JAOUET010000213.1 GCA_029858605.1 Coriobacteriia bacterium
CTCGATCGCCGGTCTGAACGAGACCCTTGGAGTGCGAGATGCGCGTGGTGGACCTCAGTATCACGGGCAGATCGAACCGCTCGGACATCTCGAAGGCCAGCATGGCCATCTCGCGTGCTTCCGTGCTGTCCGAAGGTTCCAGGACCGGAACGTGGGCAAAGGGACCCCAGTTGCGTGAATCCTGCTCGTTCTGCGAGGAGTGCATACCCGGATCGTCTGCTACCAGCAGGACGACTCCACCCCGCACGCCCGTATATGCGAGTGTGAACAGCGGATCCGCGGCGACGTTCATGCCTACGTGCTTCATCGTGACGAGCACGCGGCGTCCGGCCATGCTGACTCCCGCGGCGACTTCGAGGGCGACCTTCTCATTGGGGGCCCATTCGGCACGAACCCCGGGCAGCTTCGCGAAGCTCTCGAGCGCTTCCGTGGACGGCGTGCCGGGGTAGCCGACACCGACCGCTGCGCCGACTTCCCATGCACCACGCGCGACGGCCTCGTTGCCGGACAGGAGTGTCCCGGGCACTCTGTTCCCTTCCTGCCTCGCTCGGAATAGGCGGTTGCCGCACACCATGGCGGCATCTCAATGAATTGCGCGCATGATACCACAGGAAGAGCAAGAAAACCGCAGGTATAGGCCCGCTCGAACCGGCGGAACGGCATGCTGTGGGAGCCACGCTGGCAGGCCCTAGAGGCGCGACGCCCCGACGTAGTCGCCGCGCGACTCGATGCGGCCATTGAGCGAGTCTACGCGCACGTTCTGACCGCTCTGCGGCGCATGCAGGTAGTCACCGTTCCCGACGTAGATCCCGACGTGGTGCACTTGGCCCGGGTCGGCACCGTAGCCGAAGAACACTAGGTCGCCCGCTACGAGGAGGTCCACCCTGTCGGAAGGGACGTGTGCCCCGACACCGTATTGCGATCTGCTCGTCCTCGGCAGAGAGATCCCGACTTTCGCGTACACGTACTGTGTTAGCCCGGAGCAGTCGAACCCGCCCGGCGAGCAGCCGCCCCACTTGTAGGGCACGCCCACGTATTCCAGGCCGATTGCGACCACTTCGGGATGTCCGGGACCCAGCTCGCTCGCGTCCGACTCGCGCTCGGGCGAGGGCGAACCGCCGTTGCCGCCGTTGCCGCCGTTGCCGGCCCGTTCCGCAGCCGCCTGTTGAGCCCTCCTCGCGGCCTCGGCAGCGCGTCTCGCGCGCTCCGCGGCAATACGTTCCTGGCGCTCCTGCTCCTCGCGTATCAGCTGTGTGACCTCGGCGTTGAGCCCATCGACGAAGGCGGACTGGTCCGCGACCGCACCCTCCAACTCGCGTTTGGCGGCCGAAGCCTGATCGCGCAGCGTGATCTGCTCCTCCTTGCGCCGCTCGAGAGCCTCTTGCTTCAAACGCACCTTCTCGCGGGCGTCCTTTACGTCGGTCACGAGATCCGCGTCGCTCCTGTTGACGCGCCTAAGCCAGTCGAGACGCGTGAGGAAGTCCTGGAAAGACGACGTGCCGAGAAGCACGCCTAGCATGTCGATCCCGCCACCTCGGTAGATGCCGGCGGCTCGATCGCCGAGACGCCTCTGAGCTTCCGCGAGCTCTCGGTCGGCTTCCGCAGAATCCTCCCTGGCAGCGCGAATCGCCTCGTTCGTCACTTCCAGTTCTGCGAGAATCGCCGCGTATTCTTCTCCTCGCAGTTCGAGTTGAGCCGCGAGCTCGTCGAGTCGATCTTGGGCCGCAGCGGCGTCGGATTTCTTCTCTTCGATGGCCGGAGTGGATGGCGTGGCGGCAACGACGGCCGAGGTCGCGAACGTAAGCACCAGTGACGTCGCGACGAATGCCGCGACAATTCGCCGAGTACGTGTGCGCCCGAAGGCCGTCACGGTTCCTCCTGCTGCGTCGTATAGTGCGATTGAGGGCGCGCCACCAACACGCGCCACTCGGCTCGCTCTCATGATATCATATCGACCCGGCATCTTCCCTGCTTGAGGCCCTATCGCAGACCTTGTCGGCACGGAGAGGTCGCCGAGGTATGAATCGCGTCATCGGCACCACGATATGCGCCGCATTGCTCGCTGCAACCTGTGCCATCCCAGCGAGTGCTCAACCTTCGTCCGAGACCTCCCCCACGCCCACCCTCGACGAGGCAACCACTCGCGTGCTCGATCTCGAGTCGCAAATCGAAGAACTCAGGGCCGTGCAGATCGCCATCGAGGAACGTATCACCGTCACCAACCTGCGCATCTTTCGGCAGCAAGACGTCCTGTCGTCCACAAGACAGCGGCTCGATGACGCCCAGAACGCCTACGAGGAGCGTCTGGTCCGCATGTACAAGTCCAGCACCAGCGACCCGATCACGGTCCTGCTCGGTGCGGAGTCTTTCGCGGACTTCTACACTCGCCTCTTCCTGCTGACGCGAATCGTCCGCGAAGACCGTGAAGCGTACCTCGACGCGACCGTGGCCGAAGCTTCGGCACAGTACGAGGCCAGGCTGCTCGACGAACTCAAGATCCAGGATGTCGAACTGCGACGCATCAAGGAGCAACGGCTTGCGGAGCTGCAGAGTGCGCTTGACGAGCAGGAGGTGCTCTTGACGCGCCTCACGAAGGACGCGCAAGCCCTCCTGGCGCAGAAACGTTCCCAGAACGCGACCTCGCGCCGGCAGTGGGAGGAAAGCTCGATCCCGCCCGAACAGGGCGTGCCGCTTGTCCCAGCTATCGTAGAGCCGTACGCCGAGACCTTCCTGGTCGCCGAGTATCAACCGAAGCGCTACCGCACGACCGGTAAGAGCATGGAAGCCGTATGCTCCTGGTACGGGAACGAGTTCCACGGCCGGCGGACCGCTTCGGGCCAGATATTCAACCAGAACGATCTCACCTGCGCATCACGAACCTTGGCCTTCGGCACTCGCCTGGCCCTGACTCGCGGAAATCGCCGCGTCGTGGTCGTCGTGAACGACCGCGGT
>JAOUET010000214.1 GCA_029858605.1 Coriobacteriia bacterium
GGGCTGGAACGGCTTGACCAGGAAGTCGAGCGCGCCTGCCTCGAGAGCTTCAACGATCATTCTCTGCTGGCCCATGGCGCTGACCATGAGCACGCGAGCGCCCGGATCGCCCTCGCGAATCATCCGGAGCGCCTCGATGCCGTCCATCTCCGGCATCGTGATATCCATGGTCACGAGATCCGGCTTGATCTCGTCGTACTTCTCGATTGCGTCGCGACCGTTCACGGCCTCATGGATGACGTAGCCTTCCTTCGCGAGAATGTCGCGGATCATCATCCGCATGAATGCTGCATCGTCCACGACGAGGACGGTCTTAGACATCTGGTTCGCCCTCCTGGCCGGCCTCTCGGCTGACGGCATGCTCGTATTCGGCCTTCGGCACCGCCTCGTCGAGATCGAGAATGATGACGAGGCTTCCATCCCGATCGGCGACTCCGCCGATCGCGCCGACCGTTTCCTCGCTCAGAATGCTCTCGGGCGCGGGCTTTATCTGCGTGGTCGGGATATTCGCCACCTCGCTCGCAGCGTCCACGGCCAGACCGACCGTCCCGCCTGAGCCTTCCGCGACCACGATGCGCGATGTCGCCGAAGGGACGAAGTCCTTGCCGCGCAACCTCTGTGAGAGATCCAGCACGGGAATCACATTCCCGCGCATGTTGATGACGCCCTGGACGGCCCGGGGCGTGCGAGGAACCGGAGTGGCTTCTTCGTAGCGAATTATGCTCTGCACGCGCTCGATCGGCAGTGCGTACTCTTCCGCACCAAGACGGAACACCACGAACGCGCGTGTCTCTTGATCGACGGCGCCCTCCACCGTGACCTCCTAGTCGACTCTGAATCTGTGCACGGAGTCCTCGAGGCGTTGAGCCATGTCGGAAAGCTCCTGTGCCGAGGATGTAACCTCCTCCATGCAAGCGGTCTGCTCCTGCGCAGCCGCGGCCGTCTCTTCGGCAGACGCAGCGTTCTGCTGGACGACGGCTGCGATCTCGTGCATCGCCTTGTCCACTCCGGACGTACGACCCGCCTGAGTCTGCATCGCATGTGCGATCTGCTCGGCAAGCACTGCCGTCCTCGAGACGGCATCCGTGATGTGCCGAAGCGCATCCCCGCTCTTCGCGACGACCTCGCTGCCGACCTCCACCTCGCGCGTACCGATCTCCATGTACTTGACGGCCTTGGACGTCTCCTCCTGGACCTCCTTGATGAGCTCGCCGATCTGTTCCGCGGCCTTGCCCGAACCCTCGGCCAGTTTGCGAACCTCATCGGCCACCACAGAGAAGCCGCGACCGGACTCGCCTGCTCGAGCAGCCTCGATCGCCGCGTTGAGCGAGAGCAGATTGGTCTGGTCGGCGATGGACGTGATCACGTCAACGATGGTGCCGATCTCGCTGCTTCGCTTGCCGAGGAGCTCGACAGAGGTGGCGAGCGTTTCGATTGCCTGCTGCACCTCGCCAATTTTGACGATCGCCTCTTCGGTGGCCTCCTCGCCATGAGAGGCGACGCGCGCCGCTTCCTCGCTCGTCTGCGCAGCCTCCTTGGCTTGCGAGGCGACCTCTTCGGTCGTCGCGTTGATGGACGTCATGGAGACAGTCGTCTCTTCTACCTTGCGCGACTGCAGCTCGGCGCCGTGTGCGATCTGTTGGACCGAGGACGAGATCTCCATCGTCGAAGAGGAAATCTCTTGCGAAGACGCCGAGAGTTGAGACGCAGCAGCCGACACCGACTCAGCCGACCGCCGGACTCCCGAAGCGATACCCCCCAACGACTCGATGAGCGCATTGCATTCCTCGGCCAGAACCCCGATCTCATCGTCGCTATAGATTTCAGCGCGAACGGTGAGGTTGCCCTCGCCCACCTCTATCATCACGCCACCCAGATCGCGCAGCGGCTCAAGGACTTTTCGCTTGAACACGGACCGCCACGCAATCGTGCCCGGGAAACCAATGATCAGCATCGTGACGGCGCCAACCGCCATGACCGGGGCCATCCTTGCGGGCGTCAAGTCCAGGTAGATGTATGCGAATACCGCCGTGACCCCAAGACCCAAACCGATGGCGGGCGCGATGCTGAACCATGTCGCCAGAGTGAAAGCTGTCGAAAGCCCGCCCCTGACCGTGCTCCTGCGGTGCTCCTGCGCCATTCTGCGCTCCTCCTAATCCACCCAGGGCCCCCGAAAGGCCTGACCGCATCGGTCGCTCGCACTCAGCGAAGCCGCGGTTTCCGATAGACCCGCTCCCTGCCGTTCACCAGCTCGAACCTCGAGGCCATCGACGGCACGAGTCGCTCGCTTCGCCCGAGCACCAGGTACCCACCCCGGGAAAGCGCGCCCGAGAACATCTCGATGACCGTCTCCTGCTGCTCGCGCGAGAAGTAGATGAACACGTTTCGGCAGAAGATCACGTCAACCATGCTTATCGGCTTGTCCGAGAACAGATTCAAGCGGCGGAACTTGACGTGACTCGTCACCTCGGGCCGCACGCGAAACTTGTCCCCACTCACTTCGAGGTATTTTAGCCGAAGAGGCTTCGGAACGTGCTGTATCTTGTCGACCGAGTACTCGGCAAGCTCCGCGATCTCTAGGGCCTTCGGGTCTAGATCGGTGCCGAGAACGGTAAGTAGATAGCCCGGCCTGCTCTTCTTCAGCCCGTCCAGCAGCGACATCGCGACGGAGTACGTCTCCTCGCCGGTGGAGCACCCGGCGGACCAAGCCCTGATCATGCGCTGACGCGTTCGGCTCTTCTCCGAGATCATGCTCGGAACGATCTCGTTACGGAACAACTCGAAGACGGTGGGGTCGCGGAAGAAGTCGGTGACGTTGATCGTGAGGACGTCAAGCAGCTGCTGGTACTCGTCGTCGTGGGCGTCCAGGAAGTCGGCGTACTGCCGATACGAATGTAGACCTAGGGTCT
>JAOUET010000216.1 GCA_029858605.1 Coriobacteriia bacterium
CCTGCGACACGCCGTGAAGCTTCCGCTGTTCCGCCCACATCCGACTTGTTGCCGACCAGAACCCGAGGACGCTCCGCGAGCTCCCTCGCATGGGACTCGAGTTCGAACTCGATGAGTTCCACATCGCCGACCGGATCGCGGCCCTCGTATCCACCCGTGAGATCCACGACGTGGACTATGAGCGCCGTCCGTTCGATGTGCCGCAAGAATCCGTGGCCGAGGCCTTTCCCCTCACTTGCCCCCTCGATAAGGCCGGGAACGTCCGCGATCACGAAGGACCTCTCACCCGCGCCCGCAACTCCAAGATTCGGCACTACCGTGGTGAAAGGGTAGTCGGCCACCTTGGGCCGCGCAGCAGTCATGCACGCGATGAGAGACGACTTGCCGGCATTCGGCAAACCAACCAGTGCAACATCCGCGAGCAGCTTCAGCTCAAGGACGATCCTCCGCTCCTCGGCGGGCTCACCAAGCTCTGAGAAGGCGGGCGCCCGACGGGTCGGCGTCACGAAATGCACGTTGCCTCTGCCGCCGTGACCGCCTTCGGCGACCACGGCGCGATCGCCCTGCTGGATGAGATCCCCAAGCACATCTCCCGTGTCAGCGTCTCGAATGACCGTCCCCAGCGGGACCTTGAGAACCGTGTCCTCGCCGCGGGCCCCGTTGCGCTGGGAACCCTGACCATGTGTTCCTCGCTGCGCTTTGTAGTGACGCTTGTAGCGGTATGCGAGAAGGTTGGAGACCGAAGCGTCCGCCTCGAGCGTGACATTTCCTCCCCGGCCGCCGTCGCCGCCGTCCGGACCTCCCTTGGGTACGTGCGCCTCGCGCCGGAAAGACGTGCAGCCGGCACCACCGTCGCCCCCGCGAACGACGATCGTCGCCTCATCGATGAACGCAGCTTCGCTTTCCGACATCACATCTAGCCTCGATAGAATACACAAACCCCCCGCCCCGGAGGAGCGGAGGGCTCACTTCTCAAATCGCTCTCGGCCGTCCGGGCTGGCAGACTCTAGCCCCCCAGCGGTCGCACGTGCACTCGACGATCCCTGCCGTGCGTGAAGTCGACCACGCCGTCGATCATCGCGAACAGAGTGTCATCGCGTCCGCGGCCCACGTTCTCGCCGGGCTTCAACGCGGTCCCACGCTGGCGGACCAGGATCGAGCCGGCCGTGACCTGCTGGCCGGCAAACCGCTTGACTCCCAGCCGCTTGGCCTTGGAGTCCCGCCCGTTCTTCGTGCTGCCCATACCTTTCTTGTGAGCCATCTTCCTCTACCTGCCCTACGTCACCAGACAGTCCAGTCCCGGCCGGTGCCGGTGCTAGTCCTCGTACTTCTTGGCGTGCACTCCGCAGTAGCTGGAGCCTTCCTTGGCCTTGTTCTGGCACCTCTCACCGTTGGCCTTGACGGCCTCGCACTGTGCCGCGGCCTTCTCCGCCTTCGCCTCAGGCTTCTTGGCAGCCTTGGCAGGCTTCTCCGCAGCCTTCGCTGCCGGCATCTCGACCTTCGCTGCCGGCTTCTCGGGCTTCGCAGGTTTCTCAGCGACCTTCGCGGCCGGCTTCTCGGGCTTCGCCTCAGCTTTCTTGGCGACCTTCCTCGCACCAGTCCCCGATGCGATCTCGGTGATCTTCACGCGAGTGAGACTCTGCCGATGACCCTTGGTCCGCTTGTAGCCCTTGCGGCGCTTGAACTTGAAGACGACGACCTTGTCGCCGAGGAAATGCTCCACTACCTCGGCCTTGACGGTCGCGCCTGCGGCATCGCCGCCTGCCGTGATGGCTTCACCGTCGGTCACGAACAGAACATCGAGAGTCACGGAGTCACCGACGCTCGCGTCGATGCGCTCGATGACGGCCTCAGTCCCCTTCTCGACCTTCAGCTGTTTGCCGCCTGTTGAAACGACAGCGTACATCAAGAAGACCTCTCACTCGTGGATGTGCGCAAGGGGGTATGCTAGCACACGCTCTGACCAGCGTCAACGATAGCTGTTGCCATCCTTCAATACGCCCGCCTTGCCCTCGATGAGCACCCGCACTTCAGTTGGGTCGCAGTCTTCGACCGAGACGATGGCCACCTGTTTGCCGGTCGCCGTGCGAAGCGTCGCAACGACGTTGTGACCTGGAGCCATCAGCTGCTCGTATGCCGACGGCGAAACACCGAACAGGTAGGCGGCGGAACGTCCGTCTGCAAGAATCTCGCGCATTCTGCGCTCTACAACGATGCGCTGCGTCGTCGATGAGAGCACTCGCCCTTCTCCGTTGCAGCAAGGACATCGCTCCGTCAGGGCTCCATAGAGACCGTCCGTCACGTTCTTGCGCGTCATCTCGAGCAACCCGAGTCTCGAAATCTCGTTCACGCGCGTCTTGGTGCGGTCGCGCTCCAAGGCGTTCGCAAACCTCTGCATCACTTCGGCACGATGGAACTGGTCCTCCATGTCGATGAAATCGATCACGATGATCCCACCGATGTCACGCAGTCTCAGCTGGCGAACCACCTCGTCAGCGGCCTCGAGGTTCGTGCGGAGAATCGTCTCTGCCAGGTTCTTCTTCCCGACGAACTTCCCCGTGTTCACATCGATCGCGGTTAGCGCCTCCGTCTTGTCCACGCTGATGTGGCCTCCAGACGGTAGCGGAACCACCCTCTTGAGCGCCGACTCCACGGCAGGCTGCAAGTCGTAGACGTCGAAGAGCGGCGTCCGGTCCTTGTGCAGCGATACGCGCCTTACGAGCTGAGGAGACGTCTTCTTGAGAAACGACACGACCTTCTCGTACACGGCCCGATTGTCGACGAGCATCCTCTTGAACTCGTCCGAGAACACGTCGCGCACCAGCCGAAGGGCGAGGTCCATCTCGGTGTAGATGATCTCGGGCGATAGACCCTCGCGAGCCTGGTTCGCTACGCG
>JAOUET010000215.1 GCA_029858605.1 Coriobacteriia bacterium
CGGACGGCCGATATCGGCAAGCTCCCTGTCCAGTGCCTCGGCCTGAGCCTCGGTACGCGGGAAGCCATCAAGAATGAAGCCGTTCTCGGTATCCGGCTCGGCAAGCCTGGACTTCACGAGGCCGATCACGACCACGTCGGGAACGAGTTCGCCGGCATCCATGAACTGCTTCGCCTCGAGCCCCAGTTCGGTCCCCGCTGCGACCGACTTTCGAAGGATGTCGCCGGTCGAGATGTGGGCGAGCCCCCACTCTTCGATCATCTTGGCGGCCTGCGTGCCCTTGCCCGCACCCGGCGCTCCGAGCAGAACCACGTTCATGTCCCCTCCTCCTCGGCGAAGCCTATGGATTCCCCCTACTTGAAGAAGCCGTCGTAGTGACGCATCTTCAGCTGGCTCTCGAGCTGAGTCATCGTCTCGAGAGCGACGCCAACCATGATCAGGATGGACGTGCCGCCGAACGCGTCGAGCAGCTGTACGTCCGTGGCCCTGAACATCGCCTGAGGACCTATCGCCACGAGCGCGAGGAACAAGGCGCCCGGCAGGGTGATTCGGTTCATCACCGACTCGAGATAGACAACGGTGGCCCTGCCCGGACGGACTCCGGGAATGAAGCCGCCGTTCTTGCGCAGGTTGTCCCCAAGATCGATCGGGTTGAAGACCAGAGCGGAGTAGAAGTACGTGAAGAACACCACGAGACCACCGTACATCAAGTAGTACGCCCAACCAGTAGTCAGCGCTCGGCTAGCGCTGGCAAGCCACTGCACGTCAGGAAAGAAGCCCGCGACCTGAGCAGGGAAGAACAGCATCGCGGAGGCGAAGATGATCGGGATCACGCCGGCACTGTTGACCTTGAACGGGATGTAGGTTCCCGCTCCGCCGTAGACCTTCCTGCCGACGACACGCTTCGCATACTGCACCGGAATGCGGCGCTGCCCGCGTTCCATTACGACAATGGCGGCAATCGTGAAGAGTGAGACGAACATGGTTATCAGGACCATGCCCCAGTTGCCCGCCGAGACGGACTGCCATACGGCAACCGGGAAACGCGCCACGATGCTCACGAAGATGATCAAGGACATTCCATTGCCGATACCGCGCTGCGTGATCAGCTCACCCAACCACATGATGAGCGCCGTACCGGCGATGAGCGTCGTCACGACGATGAAGCCGGTCACGAGATCGAACGTGATACCGAGGCTCTGTCGGAAGACCGTGAGCAAGCCGACGGACTGCAGGAGTGCGATACCCAGCGTCATGTAGCGCGTCGTTTGGGTGATCTTGCGTTGGCCGGACTCGCCCTCCTTCGACCACCGCTCCACCGTAGGAATGACTCCCTGCAGCAGCTGCATGATGATCGAAGCCGTGATGTAGGGCATGATTCCCAGGGAGAAGACGGCGAAATTCTCGAGCGCGCCACCCGCGAACAGGTTCAGCAACCCTAGCGCAGCCTGCTGTTCGACTAGGCTGGCGATCTGCTGGACAGGCACTCCGGGGGCCGGTATGTGCGCGCCGACGCGATATAGCCCGATGATGGCCAGCGTGAAGAGGATCCTTCGGCGGAGATCCGGTACTCGGAACGCGTTCGCAAGGGCCTCGATCACGGCGTCTCGACCGTCCCTCCGGCAGCCTCGATCTTGGTCCGCGCCGGACCCGAGATCTTGTCGACCTTCACGGTCAGCTTCTTCTTGAGTTCACCATCGCCGAGGACCTTGACCGGTACCTGCTTGGATTTCAGAAGCCCAGCGTCGAACAGAGAGTCGATGTCGACCACGTCGCCGTCCGAGAACCTCTCCTCGAGTCGCCAGACGTTGACGACGGCGAACTCCACCCGGAAGCGGTTCTTGAAACCCGGCAACTTCGGCAGACGCATGTACAAGGGGTTCTGCCCGCCTTCGAACCCGGGACCCTTGCCGCCGCCGGCACGAGATAGTTGCCCCTTGTCCCCTCGTCCGGAACGGCCGCCGTGACCGCTGCCATGACCGCGACCAACACGCTTGGCCTTCTTGCGGCTGCCCGGTGCCGGTGAGAGATCGTGAATCTGCATCGCTTCTCCTCATCGCTCGTCCGACGCGTCTGGCGCCGGTGCCGGCCGCTCGCCGCCGGCTGACTTCACCGCCGCGCCTCTTCGGCACGGCTCGAACCTACCTAACCCTCGTCCACCTTCACGAGGTGCTTGACCTTGAACACCATGCCCCTGACCGAGGGCGTGTCGTCTTGTTCCACTGTGTGGTTGATGCGCTTCAGACCGAGCGCACGAACTGTGCGCTTCTGATCCGCGGGACAGCCGATAACGCTCTTTACCTGGGTTATCTTGAGTCTACCGGCCATCGGCCAACTCCTCCCAACCGTAGACTTGGCCCACCGTCATGCCGCGCTTGCGAGCCACATCCTCGGCGCTGGAGAGGGACTTGAGACCCTCGGCAGCAGCCTTGACCATG
Organism: Coriobacteriia bacterium; assembly: GCA_029858605.1. Lineage (GTDB taxonomy): Bacteria > Actinomycetota > Coriobacteriia > Anaerosomatales > JAENZW01 > JAENZW01. The sequence continues at coordinate 2,439 of JAOUET010000215.1, forward strand.
TTCAGAGCGTTGTTCGTGCCGAGAGATTTCGACAGCACGTCACTCACGCCTGCGAGCTCGAGGATCGCGCGAACCGGGCCGCCTGCGATGATGCCCGTACCGGGTGATGCCGGCTTGAGCAGAACGCGTCCAGCACCGAACACGCCGGTGACGGCATGCGGAATCGTGCCGTCGGCGATCGGGACATCGAACATGTTCTTCTTCGCATCCTCGATGCCCTTCTTGATGGCGATGGGCACCTCCGATGATTTGCCCATGCCGACGCCTACACGGCCTTCGCCGTCACCGACGACGACGAGGGCCGTGAGCGCGAACCTTCGGCCGCCCTTGACGACCTTCGCGACACGATTGATGTAGACTACCTTCTCCTGCAGCTCCGCTGCCGGGACTCCCTTGCGCGCCATGCGTAATCCTCCCTAGAACTCCAGTCCGGCGTCGCGTGCACCGTCGGCCAGGGC
>JAOUET010000218.1 GCA_029858605.1 Coriobacteriia bacterium
CGGTAGACGACACCTAGCCTCCCTCGGGGCCCTCAACGCTGGATGAGGTCGTTTTCACCTTCACATTGTAGAATAACCGAGTCGTCGAGTATGACGTCCTGCAAAGTAGGCCAAACGACGAAGGACCCACCTGAAGATGAGCCTCAAAACCCGCGCACTGCGATTCCTGGGCGTGCTGGCTGCGTCAACACTCGTAGCCCTATCCGCTGGCTTCACTTGGGCAGCAGTGGACGACTACGCCGTCCGCGATGTCGTGCCTCCGGGCGTGACTGTCGAGGGCATCCCGCTTCAGGGACTCAGCCGAGCCGAAGCGCGCAAGACCATCGAGACTGCGATTGCGCAGCCGCTCCTGGAGCCGGTCGAAGTCACATTCGAGGACCAGGTCTTCACGCTCGACCCGGGCGAGAGTCTGCACGTCGATGTGGACGCCATGCTCGAACACGCATTCGAGCCGCTTACGGGCACGACCGTGGCGGAACGGGTCGCGCGTCGCATGCTCGAGGAGCCGATCCACATAGACGTCGAGACCATGCTCGTCCTCGACGGGGCCCCGCTCGAGACTTGGGTAGCAGACGTGGCGGAACAGGTCGACCGAGCGTCGATCGATGCGACGTTCACTCGGGATCCCATCGAGGACGCGATAGTGATGCGCAAGTCGCGAATCGGATACCGGACCGACCGGGAGGAAACGCACCGCCTTCTCACCGACGCGCTCCTAGCGGGAGAGAAGAGCGTCGAGCTCCCCGTCGAGATCGTCCAGCCCGAGGTCAGCAGCGACTCGCTGGGCAAGACCATCGTGGTGGACCTGTCCGAGCGTAGACTCTATTTGTATGAGGGTCTGGAAGTCGAGAAGGAGTACGGCGTCGCCGTCGGCACCCCCGGTCACTCGACCCCACGCGGCAGCTGGCAGATCGTGAACAAGCGCTACATGCCTTCGTGGAGCAATCCTGGTAGCGCCTGGGCTGCGGACATGCCCGACTACATTCCCCCCGGCGTGTCCAACCCGCTCGGGACCCGGGCGCTGGACCTCAATGCTTCGGCTATCCGCATACACGGCACCACCAAGAACTACTCCATCGGAACAGCGGCGAGCCACGGGTGCATGAGAATGCATCGCTGGGACGTCGAAGACCTCTTCGAGCGCGTTGAGGTCGGAACCCCGGTCTTGATCATCGGCTGAACTCGCCGCACGACGCCTCGAGCGTCGCCTACCGCATCACATCTGTAGCCAGGCACGATCGATGTAGAGATTGTGCGTGTTGTTGCCGCCACTCGCGTGGTAGACCCTGAACCGGACCTGTCCGGTGCCTGAGCGATGCTGGGGGTTCGACAACGGGTAGGTGAACGTCGCGTCGGTCGTGGAACTCGGTAGCGTCGCAAGCGTTTCCCACGTGGACGTGGTCCAGTTCCATGCCTGCACGTTGACCGTGTGACCCACGTTGCCTTGGTAGCGACCGTACAGCTTGAAGCTGCCGGGAAGCGCGGTCGTACCGGTGAAGTCTATCTGCACATTGAAGCCGGGTGGCGCGCCGGAAACCTCCTGAACCTGCAGAATGTTGGCATCCACAGACTGGATCGATGCCAGGTTGCCGGTAATCGTCGTCCCCACGACAACGTTGAGCCCCGTGGCATTGACCTGCGTCGTGACTCTCGAGTAGGCGTTGGCGGTGCTCCCCGAGTGACACGGGGTGAAGCACGCGCCTCCGTTCGTCTGGTGCACCCAGTCCACATCTTCGCGAATCAGATGCTCGTTGTCGCCACCATGGCTGACGTGACACGTTTCGCAGCCGAACCCGCGAGAGCTCACGTGAAGCGTGTGGAGCTTGGGCTGGGACAGGTTCACGCCGTAGAAGAGGCTCGTCGAGGCCGGGATCCCATCTTCGGCACCCGTGTAGTAGACCGAGGACTTGTGGCATCGGTAGCACAGCGAATCTGTCGCACTGGAGCGCGAGCCCCAGAACTCGCTGACCAGCACGGGCGCCTTGGCGCTCGTGTGCGGCCCTCGGGCTTCGGCGGTGTCCGCATTCGTATGACAGTCCACGCAGTACAGGATCGACGAACTCGACCACGCAGGAGAGGTGGTCACGAACGAGCCGGAGGTGTTCTGGGCGGTTGTGGAGGCGGCCTCGATCGCGTGGACCGACGCGTTGCGTGTGTCGACTTCAGACGAGATATCCCTGCCGCCACCGAGCTGGCTCCAGGCGGAGTGACACTTCATGCACACCTCGTACTCGTAGAGCACGCCCTGTCGTTCGGTCAGCGTGATAGAACCTGCCGGCGCGTTCTCGACCTGCACGCCCCAGGCCCCGACGAGGCGACCGTACACGCCGGGTGGAACAGCCGAGGCCACGCTCGGGGTGCTCGTCGCCTCGTGCACGTTGTGGCAATCCGTGCACTCGACGTGTCGCGTCAGCGTCGCCGTTTCGGTAGACACGTGCGTGTCGGCTACTGCTCCTACCGGATGCCTGCTTTCCCCGAGGCTACCAACGTCGGCGATGGCCAGTCCCGGCACTCCGCCCGCGAGTTCCACGCCGCCGCCCCACAGCGTGATCGGTGTTGCCGAGAGAGCGGTCCCAATGACAGTAGGGTTGAATACCTGTGCCGAAGGCTCACGCCGGTTTGCGTCGCGGCTCCAGTTGCCTCCATTTCCGACTAGGAGTTCCGTTCCGGAGTCCGCGTCGACATCACCCGAGGCAAGCGACCCGGTGTTGTAGTACGCGCCGGTGTCGTAGGACTGCCGATTGGAGAGGCCGCCGCCCACCGTTCGCTGGTAGACGTTGATCGCGCTCGTTCCGGACTCGTGCTTGAGCGCGATGATCGTCTCCGCTCCAGCGACGCTGGGCAGCACATCGGCAACGAGCGTGTCCCAGGCGCGGGCGCCG
>JAOUET010000037.1 GCA_029858605.1 Coriobacteriia bacterium
CAGCACCGCGAACTGGATGGCTTGCGTCGACTGCCACGACCCGCACCGCGACCCGTCGGCCTCACCCGACCTGCTTCGCGCCTACGACGCCGTCACGGGGCGCGCCGTGAGGGGTGGCGCGGACTTCTGCTGGGCGTGCCACGGCACCAAGAAGAACGCGCGCGTGGATGCCGCCGTCCCCGGCTACTGGACGAGGACGGGCGGAGACAAGAAGACAGGCCTGGTGGGGACGCCGCACGCGGCCATCTCCAGCACGTCGACGGTGGGCGTCTGCGGCGAGTGTCACGCGTCTCACGGTTCGACGAACAAGGGCCTAGTGCGCACTCAGATCAACGGCAAGGCCGTAACCAGGAACCATACGGTCTTCACGCACGACAACTCGGCCTGCTACGCATGCCATGAGAGCGCCGTGCGGACCTACCCCGGCAAGGCGGTGTTCGGAGCATCGATCCACTGGCCGGCGGGGTGCGAAGGCTGTCACGACCCCCACGGCAAGCCAGGCATACCGTCGCTCCTGAGCGCTTCGGAAGAGAACGGCTGCTACTCATGCCACGACGGCAACGAGAACCCGCCGTGCAACAACTGCCACAAGGCCGCCGCGGGCATGGCGAACCCGAACATCGAACAGCAGATGAGCAAGACGCTGCGTACCCCGGTCGAGTGGGCGGCGAAGGTCCAGCTCGACGATCGCGGGGTGTACCCCTACGGCATCTCGCTCGGGGATCTTGACGGGGATGGCGACCTCGATGTCGCGTGCGGCGGGTACGACAACTTGCTGGTCTGGTACGAGAACACGGCGGGAGACGGTTCGGCGTGGCTGGAGCGAGAGGTGTATGTGGCGACTTCAACGGTCTTGTCCTCCAGGATTCGCGACTTGGACGGTGATGGAGACGAAGACATCATCTCTGGCACGGCCTTCGGTCCGGACTATCATGTGAGGTTCCACGAGAACGTGAACGGCGATGGCACCTTGTGGAGCGAGTCCGTCGTGTGGTCGGGTTCCGGCGGTACTAGCGCAGGCATCTGGGTGCTCGACGTGGAGGATGTCGACAACGATGCCAACTTGGACATCGTGTCGGGCGGCTATCGGGTCGGGCTTCACTTCAACGAGAACGTGAATGGCGATGCTTCCGCATGGAACACGACTCTAATCTCTGGTGAGAGGGCCACAGCCGCAAGAATCGCCGACATGGATGCCGACGGCGACGGGGACGTCGTCTCCGGCGACTTCAATGCTGGTGGAAGGCTCTACTACCACGAGAACGTGAACGGCGACGGCTCGTCATGGGGTTCGGTCCAGTTCTTCGATGGCGGGGCCAAGGCGAATTGGCTGGACATCGGAGACCTGGACGGAGACCTGACTCCTGACGTCGTGGCAGTCTTCGACACCAGTGTCGGCGACAACCACCGAACCCGAGCTTTCTTCAACACGGCCGGTGACGGGAGCTCGTGGACGCCACAGACCGTCTTCGACTGGTCTCGGTGGTCCGGGGTCTACTACAACCCGACGGTCGTTCGGGTGGCCGACGCAACGGGTGACGGTGCGCTCGACGTGTTCACGAGCAACGAGGCGGAACACGTCTACCTGAGCGAGGATCGGTATCCTGATGGACCCGAATGGTGGACCACGTATGTGGTGAAGGGACCAGGATACGCCATCTCGACGATGGACGTGGGCGACGTGGATGCCGATGGCGACGTCGACATTGTCTACGGGGGGAGGAGCGGACCGCTCGGCCCGATCTTCTATGTCGCGAACGAGGGTAGGTCGCTCGGCGCTTCCGGCTCCCATCCGACCAACAGCCTCTCGAATCGTCACAGTCCCGGCGAGGACTCGCCAGGGGTCGGCACCGGCAACCGGCACGCCGAGTGCGCCGACTGCCACGATCCCCACAGCGCCGTCTACGGTGTGCACACGATGGGCGAGAATACAGCTCCCGGCGTTCTTGCCGGCGTCTCGGGAGTGGCGGTGAGCAACCTGACTTCGTGGACTGCTCCGGTCTACGCGGAAGTTGACGAGGTCTCCTTCGAGTATGAACTGTGCTTCCGGTGTCACTCGTCGTACACGACGGGCTACACGGGTTCCGACAAGGCACTCAGGTTCAATGCCCTCAACGCATCGTTCCACCCTGTCGAGGCAGTTGGGACGAACGTGGGCGTCTGGGACAGTGCCTTCACCCTCGGCACGCCATGGAACCCCACTTCGGGCGACGACCCTGACTACGGTGTGACGAGTCCCAAGATGACGTGCACCGACTGTCACGCGAGCGACCGGGAGTCGGAGACAAGAGGACCGCACGGGTCGGAGTGGCCCACGCTGCTGCGCGGCAACTTCACGTCGATCGACCAAGCGGATTGGTCGCAGGCGGGCGTGTGTTGGGTATGCCACGACATCTCGGCATACATAGTCCAGAGCGTCACGGGGCCGTCGCGCGTCAACCATGGTCACTTCTGGAACGAGGGCGCGTTCTGCACCGACTGCCACGACGTTCACGGCAGCAATCAGCCTCACCTGCTGTCCATACCGTATTCACACACGCCTACGGGAGGCGACCTCGATCTCACCGGCTGGACCGATTGCAGCAGCCATCACGGTGTGTCGAAGCCCTACGAAGCGAGCTACTAGTCGGCCGATGTCCCGCTGGCCTAGGAACATCAGCGGTGCTGCTGTCTTAGAATAGGCAGAGTGGGCAGAGCGGCTCGTCGAGGGGGCGGTACCGATGGCTCGAGAAAGGCCCGATCAAACCTTCCTCATCGCACAGATATCGGACCTGCATTGCGGCGAGAGTCTGTTCGACGCCGCTCTCCTTCGGCGTGCGATACACGAGATCAACGAGGCTCGGCCCAATCTCGTGATGGTGCCGGGCGACCTCACGGCGAATGGCTACCGCAGGGAGTTCGAGGAGGCCAAGGAGCATCTTGCCCTCATCGAGTGCGAGAACGTCGTCATCATCGCGGGCAACCACGACTGCCGCAACGTCGGCTACCTGCACTTCGAGGAGATCTTCGGGCGCAGGTACCACGAGCTCGAATTCCCGTTCGGGGTGAAGGCGGACGGGGGACTGCAAGAGCGCATCAAGATCGTTGCCGCCGACTCCAACAAGCCGGACCTGAACGACGGCGAACTCGGCCGAGACAAGTACGACTGGATCTTGAAGGAGTTCGGCGACCCGGAGGCGTTCAAGGTATTCGCGCTGCATCACCACGTGATCAGCATCCCGGGCACGGGCAGGGAGAGGAACATCTTGCTCGATGCGGGCGACGTGCTCGAGGCGCTGAACAGGGCGGGTGTCGATCTCGTACTCGCCGGGCACAAGCACGTGGCCTGGGCGTGGCCGGTCGCGGGCATGCTCGCGGTGACCAGCGGCACTTCGGCAACATGGCGGACGAGGGGCAAGACGCCGCCCTCCTACAACCTCGTGCGAATCGCGTCCAAGACGATTGAGGTGACCGTCAAGGACCTGTCGGATCACAACGACGTCGAGCTGGTGTACGACAGGGGCACGAAGTGTCCCTTGCCGACCACGGGAATGGCGGTGCGCCGCACGTAGGCAGGTTCTTGCCGTTAGGGAATAGCGCGAACACGGGGACGAATACGGAAGTGGTGGTGTCGGCGACTGCCGCCGCACACACACGACCGTTCGCCGCGACAGCAGGTGTCCCGTGGGAAAGAGCGACTCCGATCCTCAATCGATAACCGGAGGCCGTGTTGTTCGCGTCTACCTCACCGTGGCTGGGCTCTTCACCGTTTCCGCATCCATCATCTGGGGAGTCAACACCCTATTCCTTCTCGACGCCGGTCTCAACATCTTCCAGGTGATGGTCGTCAATGCGACCTTCAGCGTCGGGCAGATGATCTTCGAGGTGCCCACCGGCGTCATAGCCGACACCGTCGGTAGGCGCGCATCGTTCCTTCTGGGCATCTCCACTCTAGTAGTCTCGACCCTGCTCTACGTTGCGTCCGCGATGTTCGAATGGGGCCTGCCCGGCTTCATGGGTGCGTCCGTTCTACTCGGGCTAGGGTTCACGTTCCAGACGGGTGCGGTCGATGCCTGGCTCGTGGACGCACTCGACTTCTCCGGCTACCCGAAGCGCAAGGAGGAGGTCTTCGCGCGTGGCGGCATGGTCAACGGGATCGCCATGCTCGGCGGAACGGTTCTCGGGGGCTTTCTGGGACAGCTGGATCTGACCACTCCGTATCTCGTTCGCTCGGGGCTGCTCGTCATCGCACTTGTGTTCGTAGCGGTCTACATGCGCGACATCGGCTTCGAGCCGAGGCAGCTCAAGTTGTCGACCTTCGGCGCAGAGACACGCAAGATATTCGATGCCGGTGTGAGGTACGGGTGGAGGAACCCGGTCGTCCGACCGCTGCTCTTCACCTCGGCCGTAGACGGCCTGCTGATGTGGTACCTGTTCTATGCCGCGCAGCCGTACGCGCTCGAGATCTTGGGACGTGAGGACCTCATTTGGGTAGCCGCAGGCATAACGGCGCTCTTCGGACTGTCGGGCGTCGTCGGTAACACGCTTGTCGGTCCGCTCACGCGAACGCGGCTCGGCGAGGACCTCCCGCGAGTGCTGGCGGTGATGGCCGGCGGGATGTCGGGCGCGGCCGTCCTCATCGGTGTTGTCGGACTCTTGGCTCGATCCAACGGCGCAGGTATCGGTTGGTTCGTCGCCCTGGCTGTGCTGTTCGCCGTGTACGGCGTCATGTACGGGGTCCTCATGCCTTGCAGACAGTCGTTCATCAACGCGCACATACCCTCCGCTCAGCGCGCCACGGTACTGTCCGTCGACTCGTTCTTCGTCGATACCGGAGCGGCTCTCGGACAACCCGGGCTCGGGTTCGTGGCCCAGCGTTCGGGCAAGGCGCTCGCATACGTGTTCGGCGGGTTCCTGTATGGAGCTGCCGCGCCGCTCTACCTCCGCGCGAGAAGGGCTTCGCGGGCCGAGGCGGAGGGGGCCGAGGCGGTTCCGTGTCCCGTCGAGCCGGAAACGTCGGAGTTGACCTGCGTTCCCGGCGGTCCCTAGGGGGCTGCTCGGCGCCTATTCTCTGGACACCAGCGCCCGGGTCATCTATCGTAAATCGCCGATAGACGATGAATGGGGTGGCCGAAGGATGGACGACGCGACGATGGCGGGAGTGGCGAGGGCGCTCGCGCATCCCGCTAGGCTGCAGATACTGCACCTGCTCGCGAAGCAGACCGAATGTCGAGGAGCGGACGTCTTCGGCGAACTGCCGCTCGCGCAATCGACGGTCTCAGAGCATATCCGCGTGCTACGCGAGGCCGGACTCGTGAACGCCACTCCGGTCGGCACGCGCACAGTGTACTGTCTCGTTCCCGGCGTGCTCGAGGCGTATCTGGATGCCGTGCAGGACGTTCTGTCGACGTGTCCATCTTGCCAAAGGGGCTAGGAGGAGTCGTGCTCATAGAAGTGCTTGGATCCGGATGCTCGAAGTGCAACGAACTCGAAGACGCCGTCAGGAAGGCGGTCGCGCGGTACGACATCGATGCGAGAGTCGAGCACGTGTCGGACATAGAGAAGATCATGTCCTACGGCGTCATGATGACACCCGCGCTCGTCGTCGACGGCGAGGTGCTGCTGACAGGCAGGGTGCCGTCGGTCGATGAAGTGGCCCAGATCTTGAAGCGCTGACGTGAATCTCTTCGCGCCACTCGAGGGACTCGCCGATTGGCTGACATACGGCGTGTTGAACATCGCCGAAGGTTCTCGCCTCGGCGAATCGGTGGCCTTCTTCCTGTACGACGTTCCGAAGATCCTGCTGCTGCTTGCGGTCGTGGTCTTCGCGGTCGCGATCGTCCGTTCGTACTTCCCGCCGGAGCGGACGCGCGCGCTGCTGTCGGACTCCAGGCTCTACGTAGGCAACGTCGCGGCGGCGTCACTGGGCGTCGTGACACCGTTCTGTTCGTGCTCGGCGGTACCGCTGTTCATCGGCTTCGTCGAGTCGGGCGTTCCGCTTGGCGTGACGTTCTCGTTCCTGATCGCAAGCCCGATGGTGAACGAGGTAGCCGTCATTCTGCTGCTCGGCATGTTCGGTTGGAAGATCGCCCTGCTCTACACGGTGTCCGGGCTGGCTGTGGCAATCGTCGGGGGGATCGTGCTCGGCAGGCTGAATCTGGAGCACCAGGTGGAGGACTACGTGTGGGAGATGAGAATGGGCGAGGCGCACGTGGAGCGTATGACGCGTGCCGAACGGTACGCCTACGCGCGCGGCTACGTGCGAGAGATAGTCGGGAAGGTCTGGCCGTACGTCTTGGTGGGAATCGGTATCGGTGCGGTCATGCACGGCTACATTCCCACCGATGCGCTGGCGCGCTACGCGGATTCAGGGAACCCACTCGCAGTGCCGCTTGCGGTGCTGTTCGGCATACCGCTGTACGCGAATGCGGCGGGTGTCGTGCCGATTGTGAGCGTTCTCGTCGACAAAGGCGTTGCGATGGGCACGGTGCTGGCGTTCATGATGGCGGTCGTCGCGCTTTCGGTGCCCGAGTTCGTCATCCTTCGCAAGGTCGCGAAGCCCAAGCTTCTCGGCATCTTCATCACGATCAACTTCTTCACCATCACGGCGATCGGATACATGTTCAACTGGGTTCTGGGCTAGCCCGAGCGGAGGGACGATGACGGAAGGCGACACGGATACTCGCAAGCCCATGCCGATGGGCGCGCGCATCGGTATCGTCGTTGGGGTCGTGTTGGTGATCGTGTTGGCGCTGGTGCTGCGCGAGGGGCAGGCTCGAGACGGGGAACTCACGGGTAGCAATCCGGTCACGTCTGTGCACAACGATGCCGTCGCGGACTACGAAGCGGCGCTTCAGGCAGGCAAGCCAATCTACGTGCTGTTCCACTCGCTGTCATGCGATCCGTGCGTCGAGATCTCCGCAGTAGTGGATGACGTAGTGCCCGAGTACGCGGGGCGGGTGACGTTTGTCAACGCGATCACGACTGATTCGAGCGGACAGCAGCTTGCCTCACGGTTCTCCTTCCAGTACATCCCGACATCGTTCTTCCTTGAACCAGACGGGGACGTGCGCGAAGCGCACACGGGCCCGCTGTCGGAGGTGGAGCTGCGCGAGAGACTCGACGCGCTCGTGAAGACGGAGTCACCGTGAGCGTTGAGGCTGCAATAGCCCAGCGTCTGGGCAGCGACATTGGAGTTGTCCCGCTTGCAGTCGCGTACGCGGGTGGGGTCCTTGCCGGGTTCGGCCCTTGCGTCTTGCCGATGATGCCCGTCGTATTCGGGTATGTGACCGGTCGAGTCGCGGGAACCGCTGAGGAACGCGCGTCAACCGGTCAGCACGCATCATACCTGCGGGGACTCGGTCTGGCATCCGTGTTCGTGTTTGGCATGAGCATGGTATTCGCCGTGCTTGGCGTGGGGGCCGGGCTACTGGGTCGGGCGCTCTTGTTCGGGGCATGGGCCACGTATGTGGTGGCAGGCATATGCGTGCTCCTCGGTCTTCACATGCTGGGCGTCATCGAGTTGCCGTTCGCGACGCTGACCCGCCTGCAACCGCGGGCCACCAAGCGTGTCGGGATTCTCGGGGCACTCCTGCTTGGAATTGCGTTCGGTGTCGTCGCGACACCGTGCTCCACACCGGTGCTGGCGGCGATCGCGACCATGGCCGCGGCGCGCCGAAGCGCAATCGTCGGCGGCGTTCTGCTATTCGCATTCGGGCTCGGCAAGGGTTTGCCTCTCATGCTCGTGGGGCTTGCCTCAGGGAGTCTGGGGGCGATGCGTCAACTGTCTCGAATCACGTCTTCTCTCATGCGTGCGGGCGGAGTGGCTTTGCTTGTGACGGCCGTGTACCTGGTCTGGACCGCCTAATGTCGAAGACGCCAGTACTGGACGCAGCGCACTGGAATCTGTCGTCGATACGTGGGGAGTGCTGAACGTGGCTAGGAAGACGCAAGACATGAAGCGAATGAGCGGGTTCGAACGGTATCTGACCCTTTGGGTCGCCCTGTGCATCGCGGCGGGCACGTTCATCGGCAGCACTTGGCCTCGGGCCGTCGACGGGCTCGCGAAGCTCACGATCGCCCAGATCTCGATCCCCGTCGCGGTGCTGATCTGGCTGATGATCTACCCGATGATGTTGCAGATCGACTTCGCGTCGATCGCGAGAATCGGCGAGCGCAAGAACGGGCTTGTCGTGACCACCGTTGTGAACTGGCTCATCAAACCGTTCACGATGTTCGCTATCGCATGGTTCTTCTTCAACGTCGTGTTCAAGCCATTCATCACACCGGACCTTGCGCAGCAATACCTGGCGGGAGCCGTTCTTCTCGGGGCTGCGCCGTGCACTGCGATGGTGTTTGTGTGGTCGTACCTGGCGGACGGTGATGCGGCATACACGCTGGTGCAAGTTGCGTTGAATGACTTGATCATGCTGGTCGCGTTCGTGCCGATCGTCTCCCTGCTTCTAGGCGTGAGCGGCGTGCCCGTCCCCTGGGACACGCTGGCACTCTCAGTCGTTCTCTTCGTGGTCATCCCTCTTGCAGCGGGGTGGCTCACGCGGACGAGCCTCATGAAGAGCTACGGCCGAGAGTGGTTCGAGAGGTCCTTCCTGCCCCGGTTCGGTCCCATCACGATCGTCGCGCTCCTGGCAACGCTGGTCATCATATTCATGTTCCAGGGCGAGATAATCGTAGGGAACCCGCTGCATATCCTGCTCATCGCCGTCCCGCTGGCAATCCAGACGTTCCTGATATTCGGCATCGCGTACGGCTGGGCATATCTGTGGCGCATCGAGCACCCCGTGGCCGCGCCGGCGGGCTTCATCGGTGCGTCGAACTTCTTCGAGCTTGCGGTAGCCGTGGCGATCGCTCTGTTCGGGCTGACGTCGGGGGCGGCTCTCGCTACCGTGGTGGGCGTGCTCGTGGAGGTCCCGCTGATGCTGGCGCTCGTGTGGATCGCGAAGCGTACGCGGGTGGCGGTGTGCAGGCGTGCGGAGTGCGCACTGCCGCAGGTCGATGCCGTCGTGCTCGAGGAGACGTAGATGCTGCGGATCGCGCTGTTCTCCGACGTCCACGGCAACATCCTCGCGCTGGATGCCGTGCTTGCGGACATCGGGCGGGCCTCGCTTTTCGAAGAGGCCTATTGCCTTGGAGACGTGGTCGGCTACGGCCCGCGTCCCACCGAAGTCATAGACAGGCTACGCTCGCTGGACGTACGTACGATTCGCGGCAACTACGACCAGGGAATCGGCGACGAGTCGGGCAGCTGCGGCTGTCACTACAGTACCGAGCAGGCACGTTCAGCCGGCGCTGCAAGCTACGAGTTCACCTCGCGAGTCGTCTCCGAGGCCGGCAAGGAGTGGCTGCTTTCTCTGCCCACGCAGATACGCATAGAGGAGCGGGGCGTGAGTCTGCTTCTCACGCACGGCAGCCCGCGCAAGATCAACGAGTACCTCACGCTCGACCGAACCGACGTGCAGCTCGCTCGCCTCGCAGTCGCCGCGCAAGCGGACGTCGTCTGCGTGGGGCACGTCCATGTGCCCTATCACAGAGCGATCGCAGTCGATGAGGGCTTCGTCATCCACTACGTGAGCAGCGGTTCCGTCGGCAAGCCGAAGGACGGCGACTCGCGAGCGTGTTGGGTCGAGCTTTGGCTCGGCGACGCCGAAGACGTGGCTTTGGTGTGCAAGGGGGACAGCGCGGCAGGGCCTGCGGGGGCGTCCGAAGAGGGAGCTATCTGGGCGGGCATCGTGGTTCACCGGGTGCCGTATGACGTGGAAGCCGTAGTGGGAGAGATGCTGGAAGCGGGCCTGCCGTCCACGCTTGCGCGGGCGCTGCGGACGGGCTAGGGACAGTGCTGCGTCAGCTGCAGCACCTTCGAGCGTTCCGCCCGGCAAATGTGGGTAGCTGGCTATCGCAGTTTGGGCACACAAGGCGCAGATTCTGGAGACGGTTGTCCGTGCGTATACCGTTGACGTGGTCCAGGCGCATTACAAGCGGGCGCTGGTTCCAGCTGGGTGGCAGGCCGCACAGAGCACACCGATTCTCCAACAGACCCGCGGACAGCAGGCGCGACTTGAGCCGCCCAGTGTTGAGGTAGTCGGAATCGACAACGAGCAGCTCTTCAAGGGGCCTTGCCTGCGAGCGCAGGTTGCCGGTCCAGTTCTTCGCATTCCAGCCTCGACCGAGAAAGTGGCTGGTGTCGAGACCCATCTGCGCCACTCGCTTCTGCAGCGTCGCGTAGGCGCCACCGCCAGACTGCGACAGTCCGAGGACACCAAGAACCTGTCGATAGGAACGTGAGCTGGCTACCGCGGCAGCGAGTTCCTCGGGGGAGTATTTCCAGCGGCTGGGACAGGCGGACAAAACAGCCTCCTATGGGAACATATGTTCGCATAGGAGGCTACCACCACGTGAGTCCATCTGCAAAGCAGATTGGTGGGCGAGGAGGGACTCGAACCCTCACTCCCTTTCGGGAAACGGTGTTTCCCCACCACCACGGCTTTCGCCGCCAGCCGAAGAGGCTGTTTGTGGCCCGGACCATCCCTTCACCCTCGGCCTCGCCGCTAGGGTGCGCCCCGTCTGGTCTCTACACCTTCCTCCGCAAGGGAGGCTTGGCTCGGGGTGAGCATACCTGCTTTGGCTCCAGCCTTCCCCGAGTTTGAGGCGTTCTACTCCCGGTGTTTCCGCCGGGGCACTCAATTGGACGGCATGAGACCGTCGCGTCTGCCTGTTCCGCCACTCGCCCGTCATGCAGCTTTCAATGTGCGCGCCCGCTCTGGAAGCAGATGGAGTCGCAGGTTGAGAGTATAGCGTTTCGTCGTTGAAACCGCTGCGTAGAATTCGCACGTGCGGTTGCCTGCCACGATAGAATGCTTGCATGAATACGTCCGAGAGGGCACCAGCCCATCACGCCGATCCCGCGGATGCCGCGCGCACCCACCTCGACAACATCGCTCAGAACGTGCAGCTTCTCGCCGACCTCGGCTACAGCGACATCGCACTGGCGGAGCCTTCGGAAGAAGGTACTCTCCTCATCACCGCGGACGCCCGGCCGAACACAGCTCTGGCGGCCACGCCGGCGAGCCGGGTGGGTGACGTACTGCGTCCAGAGGACGAGGAGGAGGCGTACCGGGCGCTCGAAAGCGGCAATGTGGTGTCGGGCGAGCGCCGTCGAATCACGCGCGGCATCGCGTATGCGACGACGGCGTATCCGATAGGCCGCCCATCGCCCTACGGTGTTGTCATCCGCAACACTGCGGAGACGGTTCTCGAGGCTCCCGGTGCCATGGAAACGGCGTTCATGGACTCCGCGGAAGACCTGCTCCACGTGCTGTGCGAGGGCCCGGTGCTGGGTGTGACCGATGATTCGCCGTTCTCTACGGTGCGTGAGGCAGGGGATGGTCTCCTGCGCATCGCCGAGGATCGGACCGTCGCATACGCGAGTCCCAACGCGGTGAACATCTTGAGGTTCACTGGTGCCGAGGTGTCCCTCAAAGGGAGACCCACATCCGAGATTCCCGGCGCGGCCTCCGCGATAGGACGCGTTCTCGGCACGACGCGGGGGGTGCAAGCGGAGGTGTCCGTCGCCGATCGCGTGCTGGTGTTTCGTGCGATCGGTCTCGGCAAGGGTGCAGTCGTGCTGCTGAAGGACGTGACCGAAGAGAGGCGCCGCCAGCAGGAACTCAAGGTCAAGGAGGCGACGATCCGCGAGGTTCACCATCGCGTGAAGAACAACCTCCAGACGATCGCGAGTCTCTTGCGCATCCAAGCGCGCCGTGCCGAAACGGACGAGGCGCAACGTGCTTTGGCCGAGGCAATGGAGAGAGTCTCCTCCATGGCAGTCGTCCACGAGATGCTCGCGGGTTCTACCGAAGAGCGGATCGACTTCACGTCCGCGGCGGAGACGGTCGTCGAGATGGTTCGCCACGCTCTCGCCGGCGAGACGAAGAATGTGACCGTGAAGGTCGAGGGTTCGGCAGGTCTGGTGCCTGCCCAGATCGCCACGTCGCTGGCGCTCGTGCTGGCCGAGCTCGTGCACAACGCAATCGAACACGGTCTGGCGGGCCGC
>JAOUET010000038.1 GCA_029858605.1 Coriobacteriia bacterium
GGAGCTACGACGAGTTCGGCTTCGCCGATTTCGTGGACAGCCTCATCGGCATTACCGACCGACTCGGACCGATGGATGTTCTGGAAGGCCCTGGCGGTCGACTCGCTCCCGCGGTTCCAAGGTAGGGCGGGTCGGGGAGGATCGATGGAAGCACAGACACTGGTACGCATCGCACATATCTCCGACCTCCACTTCGGGTCCCGGTACCACATACCGAGCCTCGCCGCGCGCGTCATCGACGAGCTTAACGACCTCGGCCCGGAGATAGTCGTCGTTACCGGCGACCTGACCGACATGGGCTTCCGTCAGGAGTTCAAACAGGCTCTGCGGCTGCTGGACAAGCTGGACTGCCGGAACAGACTCGTTCTTCTCGGCAATCACGATGCGCGCAACGTCGGCGACGAGCACTTCGCGGAGTACTTCGGCGCGCGCAGCAGCGAACTCGTCTACAACGGCGTTCGAATTCTCGGCCTGGATTCCTCGGAGCCCGATCTGGACAGCGGTCGAGTGGGACGCGAGCGCTACCGCTGGATCGAGGAGCGTTTCAGCGAGCCCGAGGACTTCAAGGTCGTTGCGATGCACCACCACCTGGTGCCGGTGCCCGGTACCGGGCGCGAGCGGAACATCGTCTACGACGCAGGCGATCTGCTGCGAGTGCTTGCGAGCTGCGGAACGGATCTCGTGCTTTGCGGTCACAAGCACGTGCCCAACGTGTGGCGCCTCGAGGACGTGCTCATAGTCAACGCGGGAACGGCGTGCTCGCATCGGCTTCGCGGCCGGGTTCGGCCTTGCTACAACATCATCGAGATCCACGATGGCAGTCGCGTCCGCGTCCTGCTGAAGGAGCCATACGTGGATGCCGAAGTCGTCGCCGACTACGTGGGCGTCCACAAGAGAACGTGCAGCTGGCGCTCGGCGGAAGATGGGATCGCGCGCTACGAGGACGAGGGAGGGGCATGAACCGCGTCGTGGCGCTCATCGACGGCGAACACTACCCGCCCGTCGTTCGGTTCGCGCTCGACAGGCTCTCCCAGGAGAGTGAAGTCGTAGCCGCGGCGTTCCTCGGCGGGACCGAGAAAGTCGATCTCGATGCAGGCTTCGCCACATACGGCGTGCCGATAGTGGCCGAAGCGACTGCCGAAGAGTCACTCGCCGCCGCAATTGCCGCCTACTCGCCCGACGAGGTCGTCGACCTGTCGGACGAACCGGTCGTCTCGTCCACCGATCGCTTCAGGCTTGCCAGCGTTGCGCTCTCGAGCGGTGTCGACTACAGGGGAGCGGACTTCGCGTTCACCGCGCCGCGCGTCGCGGTGGTTCCGACGACTCCAACGCTGGGACTCATCGGCACGGGCAAGCGCGTGGGCAAGACCGCGATATCCGGATACGTCGCGCGGCTGCTGAAGTCGCGCGGGCACGATATCGCCGTCCTGGCGATGGGCCGCGGCGGTCCGGCAGAGCCGGAACTGATTCACGGCGAACGAGTCAAACTCACGACGCCCGACCTGCTCGAGCTGGCGAGACAGGGCAAGCACGCGTCTTCGGACAACTACGAAGACGCCGTGATGAGTCGCGTCACCACCGTCGGTTGCAGGCGGTGCGGCGGTGGCATGGCCGGCGAGACGTTCTTCTCCAACGTCGAGGAGGGCGCGCGTCTAGCGGACACTCTGGGCAAGGAGCTGATCATCCTGGAAGGCTCCGGCGCTGCGATTCCGCCGGTTCACGCCGACGCGAACATACTCGTGGTCGGTGCCGGACGTGGCGTGGTGTACGTCGACGGCTACTTCGGGCCGTACCGCATGGGACTGGCCGACTCCGTGATCATCGCGTCGGCTGAAGAACCGGTGGCGACTCAGGCACAGGTCGACGAGATACGCACGGAAATCGCTCGTCAGCGTCCCGACGTGCCCTGCGTCGTTACGACATTCCGTCCGTGCCCCATCGAATCCGTTGATGGCAAGCGCGTGTTCTTCGCCACGACAGCGCCGGCAGAAGTGCTGCCGAAACTGACGGAGCACCTCGAGAAGAAGCATGGATGCGAGGTCGTTGCAGCCAGTGCGCACCTGTCGAACAGGTCCATGCTCCGTGTGGACATGCAGCTGGCGGCAGGGCGCTACGACGTGTTGCTCACCGAGCTCAAGGCGGCAGCTATCGACGTTGTCGCGGAGGCGGGAGATGAGGCTGGCGTGCCTACCGTTCTGTGCGACAACGTTCCAGTGGCGTTCGGCGGTGCGGATTTGGACGAAGAAGTGGGGCGTGTTGCGGGATTGGCGATCGAGCGCGGCAGACAGAGGGGGGCGTAGGTCGGTGCCGTACAGCAAGCAGATAACGCTGAGCGACAAGAAGCATGGACTTCCGTTCAGCAAGGGGCTGCTTGCGCAGTCGTTCACGGCGACCGGGCTACCGCCGAGCAAGGCACACGAGATCGCACAGGCGATACAGGACGACCTGCGAGACCGCGATGAGTTGTCCATCTCGATGCAGCGCTTGCGCGAACTTGCCAAGGAGTCTCTAGGCCGAATGGTGGGCGAGAACTACGCGCGGCGATACGCAAAGCTCTATAGGCTGAGCAAGCTCGACAAGCCGCTCATCATCATGATCGGCGGCACCACGGGCGTCGGCAAATCGACTATCGCGACTGAAGTCGCGCACAGGCTCGGTATCACGCGCGTCGTCTCGACGGATTCCATTCGCGAGGTCATGCGTGGTATCTTTACCAAGGATCTCATGCCAGCGATCTATGAGAGCGCGTTCAACGCGTGGCGAGGTCTGCGAGTCCCGGTGCCGCACGGCGCCAATCCCGTAATCGTCGGTTTCCGCGAACAGACCGCAGTTGTGGCAACCGGTGTACAGGCGTTGATCGATCGCTCGGTGCTCGAGGGAGAGAGCCTTCTTCTTGAGGGGATCCATCTGGTTCCGGGGTACATCGAGTCCCGGCAGTTCAAGAACGCCAGGGTCGTGCAGATTGTCATCTCCGTGGAAGACGAGGATGCGCATCGCAGCCACTTCTACATCCGTGAGGTACAGACCGACGGCACGCGGCCGTTCGAGCGATATCGGGCCAACTTCGGCAACATCCGCCTGCTCGGTGACTACATAGAGGACCTGTGTCGGGAGCACGGCATCCCGGTACTTGTGAGCCACCAACTGGACCTGACGGTGGCAGACGTGATCGAGCATGTGATCGACGAAGTTGTTGAAGGCGAGGAATAGCGGACAGCCAAATGATGCGAGTGTCGGTGGCGACCACGACGGTCCGAGGCTAGAAGGAGTGAAGTAGAGCGTGAAGTTCTTCTTGGATACGGCAAGCATCTCCGAGATCGAGGAAGCTGCCAGTTGGGGTGTGCTCTCCGGCGTCACGACGAACCCGTCGTTGTACGCGCGCGAGGGCGGCAAGCTGGCAGATTTCCACGATCACATCAAGCGGATCTGCGAGATCGTCGACGGTCCTGTTTCGGCTGAGACCGTGACTCTGAAGCGCGACGAGATCGTCGCGGAGGGAGAGGTACTCGCGGACATCCATCCGAACGTGGTCGTGAAGGTCCCCACGATGCCGGAGGGTCTTGCCGCCACCAAGATGCTGGCCGAGCTGGAGATCCGAGTTAACATGACCCTGTGCTTCACGGTCCCGCAGGCGCTCTTGGCGGCTCGTGCAGGCGCTGCGTTCATCTCGCCTTTCGTCGGCAGGTTCGATGACATCTCCGAAGATGGTATCGAGCACCTGGGCAACGTTGTCGCCGCCCTCAACAACTACGACTTCGGCCACGATGTAGAAGTGATAGCCGCCTCGATTCGCCACCCCGAGCACGTCTTGCAGTCAGGACTAATGGGTGCCGATATCGCTACCGTGCCGTTCGCGGTCTTGGAGAAGTGCGTGAAGCACCCGCTCACCGACCGCGGCCTGGAAGCATTCCTGGCAGATTGGGAGAAGGTCAAGAACTCATGAGCGCACGTCCACGAAAGCGCGGCCGTCGCGGAGGCGGCGGGGGTCAGCACGAACCGCAGCCTTCCGTCACTCGAGCGGATCTCGAGGCCAAGACGGTCCCCGAGCTCAAGGAGCTTGCGAACGATCTCGAGATCGACCTCAAACAGCTCAAGAAGAAGGACGAGCTGATCGACGCCGTGCTCGAGGCGAAGGTTCGGGCCGAGGGATTCGTTGGCGTCACAGGTATCCTCGACATCCTTCCCGAGGGCTACGGCTTCATCAGGACGAGCGGCTATCTTCCGGGCGATGAGGACGTGTACTGCTCGATGTCGCAGATCCGGCGCCTCGATCTTAGGCGTGGCGACATGGTCAAAGGCCAGGTTCGTCCGCCGAAGGACAACGAGAAGTACTCAGCGATACAGCGTGTCGACACCATCAACGACTTGCCGCCCGAGGAGGCGCGCGCACGCAAACGGTTCAAGGATTTGACGCCCATCTTCCCAGACGAGCGCTTCCGGCTCGAGCATGGTGCGGAGTTCTTGACTGCTCGCGTTATCGATCTGGTCGCACCGATCGGCAAAGGGCAGCGTGGACTCATCGTCTCTCCGCCGAAGGCGGGGAAGACTACGGTGCTGAAGGATATCGCCGCGGCGATCACGGCCAACAATCCCGAAGCCTACCTCATGTGTCTGCTCGTCGACGAGCGCCCCGAAGAGGTCACCGACATGGAGCGCTCGATCCACGGAGAGGTGATTTCCTCGACGTTCGACATGCCAGCCGAGAACCACATCGCGGTGGCCGAGCTGACGCTCGAGCGTGCGAAGCGGCTCGTCGAGAGCGGCTTCGACGTCGTGATACTGCTCGACTCCGTCACTCGCCTCGCGCGAGCCTACAACCTTGCGACACCCGCATCCGGGCGCATTCTCTCCGGAGGCGTGGATTCCACGGCGCTCTACCCGCCCAAGCGTTTCTTCGGCGCTGCCCGAAACATCGAGTTCGGGGGGTCGATGACGATCCTTGCGACCGCGCTCGTCGACACCGGGTCGAAGATGGACGAGGTCATCTTCGAGGAGTTCAAGGGGACCGGCAACATGGAGTTGCGTCTCGACCGGGGAATGGCGGACCGTCGTATCTTCCCCGCGATCGACGTAGTCACGTCCGGGACACGCAAGGAAGAGCTCCTGCTCGACGAAGCAGAGGCGCCGTTCGTTTGGGGCCTGCGGCGCATCCTGCATGGCGTGGACTCGGCGGAGCGCGCCATGGACATGCTGATCAAGGGACTCAAGCCGACCGACTCCAATCAGCAGTTCCTCACCAAGATGGCCAGGAAGGCCGATGAGAAGCGCAACGGGATCGACCTGTAGTCGCGCAGGCATGGGCTGCTTGAGCGGAAGTACGACTTCCCCCTCAAGCAGCCACTCGCCAGGGTCCCCTTCGCAATCGGGCCTGCAGCCCGCCAGATCAGCCTATCGCTGCAGCGGCTGCGACGTTGTCGGCGGTGCTCAGGTACACGATCGCGCTCGGGCTCGAGCCGGTGGAGCCATACGCCATGAGGACGTTGATTCCAGCGCCCGCGATGGCGCGCGCTGCCGAGGCGAGCGCGCCGGGTGTATTCGGCATGTCTATCGCGACGACACCCTGCTCCTCGACCGTGCCGCCCATGGAGCGAAGGACGCCCGCCGTCTTCGCGTTGTCGTCGGTCACCAGCATGAATACGCCCTTGCCCTCGTCCTCGTAGGCGCAAACGCCGCTGACGTTCACTCCCGCGCCACCTAGAGCTTCGGCGATGTCCGCCATCAAGCCGACCTTCGTGGGCATGGAGCACACGACCTGCCTGGCAATGCTTGCATTCGCCATCGATGATTCCTCCCTCGGTCCGAACTCCCCTCACGCGCGAGATTCCCTCACGCGTGCACTTGAATACATTCCTCGCCCGCGCGATGCGCAATCCGCCGAGTTGGAGGTCGGCGTCTCGGTGTGGCAAGCACGGGTCGAAGTCCGTGTTGAAGCGCCCCTGGGCGCGTGCTATCCTACTCCGGCTGTCATGAAAGCGCATGGTCGGAAACCATGCGCGCCAAGCTAAGAGGTGACTGATCGTGCGTGAGGGTATCCATCCCCCGTATCTCGAGACGACCGTCGTCTGCTCGTGTGGCGAGCGCTTCGTCACCAACTCCACCAAGGGTGGCGAACTCCACATAGAGTTGTGCTCGAAGTGTCATCCCTTCTACACGGGCACACAGAAGCTCGTCGACACTGGTGGCCGCGTCCAGCGCTTCGCCGACAAGTTCGGCGATGCCGCTCAGGCCGTCACCGAGCGCGAGACCGCCGAGAGAGAAGCGCGCCGCAAGGCGGCCGAGGAGGCTGCGGCGGAGGCGAAGAGGGAGCGCGAGGCGAAGCTCACCGAGAAGGCAGAGCGCGCCGCGAAGTTCGAGGAGGCCAAGCCTCGGCCCAGAGCCTCCAAAGGCGAATCAACCGAGGAAGCCGCGCCCGAGGCTGCCGCCGAAGAACCGGCAGCGGACGAAGCCGAAGACACTGCCGAGGACGTCGTCGCCGAAGCGGCCGGCTCGACCGGCGAGGAGGTTGCCGCGGAGGAGCCGGAGCAGGCATCTGTCGAGGAGCCGGAGCAGACTACAGCCGAAGAGCCGGAGCAGACTACGGCCGAAGAGCCGGAGCAGACTACGGCCGAAGAGCCGGAGCAGGCATCTGGCGAGAAGGCGGAGGAGAGCGCCGACTAGGATTCGGCGTCGTCACGCACTGCTAGAATCGGGGAGGCGAATTGCTCGCCTCCCTTGGCATTCGGGGACCCTGCCAGTCCGACCGAGAGGTTCGAGATAGCGTGGACGTTCGTCTTCTCCAGCACACCCCCGACCCGCAGCTGGCCGTCGCGGTGGCCGCGCGGCTTTGCTACGCGCCGGTCGGGGCCGCGGAGCTCATGGAGGCGATGGACGACGAGAAGGCGGAGCGCGTTTTGCGTACGATCATGACGAGCGGCCACTTCTCGGCGCTCGAGCATGCGAGCTACACCTTCGCGATCGACGGTGTCTCGAGAGCGCTCACGCATCAGCTGGTGCGTCATCGGGTTGCGAGCTACAACCAGCAGTCGCAGCGCTACGTCGCGTTCGTCGACGAACCCTGCTTCATCGTGCCCCCAAGCATCGAGGCCGATCCTGCGGTTCGCGAGGCTTTCGACGCGGCCAATGCTGCGTCCTTCGGCGCATATCGCTGTCTCATGGAATCCGGCATTCCTGCCGAAGACGCGCGCTACGTCTTGCCCAATGCGATGGAGACGAAGATCGTCGTCACTATGAACATGCGCGAGCTGCTGCACTTCTTCGAGTTGCGATGCTGCAAGAGGGCGCAATGGGAGATCTGCGACCTTGCCCTTCGGATGCTCGACCTCGTCGAGCCGACCGCACCCTACGTCTTCATGGATTCTGGCGCCTCGTGTCGCAGAGGCCCGTGTCGCGAAGGCAAGATGACGTGCGGGGGCCCGTATCCACGTGCACCGAAGCGGGAGTAGCGGCGTGATTCTCAGCGAGCAGGTTCCCGAGCGCGTCCAGTTCACCCACATCGGCGGCCAGGCGGTCCTCGAAGGTGTCATGATGCGCGGCAAGCACAACTGGGCTGTCGCCGTGCGCAAGCCCGACGGCGACGTGCACCTTGAGGAGCACGAACTCAAGACCACCGCCTCGAAGCGTCCGTGGCTCGGCAAGCCGGTAGTGAGGGGCGTCGTGGGCCTGTTCGAGACTCTCGTTCTTGCGATGAAGGCCTTCTCGATCTCTGCGTCGGTCTCCGGTGAGACCGAGGAAGAGCAGCTGTCTTCCAAGGAGATCGCCTTCACGATGATACTAGGCGTGGCCTTGGCCCTACTGCTGTTCATCGTACTGCCGGCCGTGCTGACCAACTGGGTCGTCGGCCAGGCGACCGAGCGGCCGTTCACTTGGAACATCGTCGACGGATTGCTGCGAGTCGCCGCGTTCTTCGCATACATCTGGGCCGTCAGTCGCATCAAGGATATCCAGCGCGTGTTCGCCTATCACGGTGCCGAACACAAGACGATCCACGCGTACGAGCATGGGTTGCCGCTGGAGGCTCAGGTGATCCAGCGCTACGAGACCATGCATGTCCGCTGCGGTACGTCTTTCCTTCTCATGGTCATGGTGATAGCGATCCTGGTCTTCTCGCTCGTGCCCGTCAAAGCGCTGGCAGCTGCGTGGGGCGTCGAGGGCCGCTACGGCATACTAGCTATCGCGATAGCCTCGCGTATCGTTCTGCTCCCCCTCATCGCGGGACTCGCCTACGAAGTCATCAAATGGGCGGGCAAGGCGCCCGACAACAAACTGGTACGCATCGTCCTGTGGCCGGGACTGATGCTTCAGAAGATGACGACTCGCGAGCCATCGGACGACATGGTTGAGATCGCGGTAGCGGCCATGCGCGCGGTAGTGGCGCGAGAGCAAGCCGAAGGAGCACCCGACACGCCTGCCTCCGGCGGCGCGGGATTTGCTTCAACGGAATCTCATGGAGAGTAGCTCAGACCCACGATTTCGCGGCTCAACGGCCGCCCCACCCGGCCCGCAAGGAGTCCTCCAACGCTGGAAGCCGCGTGCCAGTTCTCGCGTGCAGCTCGTTCTTGGTGCGCTTCTGTGGACTGCCGCTGCGGGAATCCTGGGCTTTCGTGCCTTCACCTGGCTTGTCGAGGCCCCCGCCGCGTTCGTGGTCGTCGGTGTAGCGGTGGGCCTACTCAAGGCTCGCTTCCTGCTTGACGGCGCGGCCAGTCGAGCCGTTTCGCGAATTCAGGCGCGCGGACGCGACGCTTGCGCCGGAGGCTTCCTGTCCCTTTGGTCTTGGGCCCTCGTGCTTCTGATGATTTCGGCGGGACACGCTCTGCGTCTGACGTCGTTGCCCAGACCCTGGCTCGGCTTGCTGTACGCGGCGGTAGCCACGGCGCTCCTGTTCGCGAGTCGGAAGTACTGGAGAGCGGCGTCTGCGCCTGCGGTCTAGCGCCTCGGGGAGCGTCTCGGTGCTAGAATGGCTCCTGGCCCGATCACGGTCCGAGCACGTTTCGATTCCGGTAGGAAAGCGCTGATAGAACATGCGTGAGAAGCTCGAACAGATACTGGAGACATATCGTGAACTGACGAGGAAGCTCTCCGACCCTGCGATCTTTGGCGATCAGAAGGAGTACGCGCGTCTCGCAAAGGAGCACGCTGACATGACGCCGCTTGCCCAGAGGATCGAGGAGTACTTCGGAGTCCTCGATGGCATTGCGGATGCCGAAGAGATGCTTCGCGCTGAAACAGACGCGGATATGAAGGAACTTGCGAAGGAGGAGTCGCGGGAGTTGGAGCAGCGCGTGCCGGGGCTCGAGGAAGAACTCAGGGCGATGATGCTTCCGAAGGATCCTAACGACGACAAGAACGTCATCGTGGAGATTCGCGCTGGTGCGGGCGGCGATGAGGCTGCGCTGTTTGCCGGAGACCTCTACAGGATGTACACGCGCTACGCCGAGTCACAACGGTGGAAGGTCGAAGAGATCGACGCGAGTCCGACGGAGATCGGAGGGTTCAAAGAGGTCGCGTTCATGGTCAAAGGTAAGAAGGTCTACTCGAAGATGAAGTTCGAGTCGGGCGTACACAGGGTTCAGCGTGTTCCGGCCACCGAGTCCGGTGGGCGAATCCACACTTCCACGGCGACCGTCGCCGTCCTGCCGGAGGCGGAGGACGTCGAGATCGAGATAAGGGCCGAGGACCTGCGAATCGACGTCTTTCGCTCGAGCGGTCCGGGGGGTCAATCAGTCAACACTACCGACTCGGCTGTGCGTATCACGCATCTGCCCACGGGTCTGGTCGTCCAATCCCAGAACCAGAAGTCGCAGCTGCAAAACAAGGAGAACGCCCTGCGGGTGCTGCGGGCTCGGCTATACGAGATCAAGTTGGAGAAGCAGCAGGCGGAACTGGGCGCCGAACGCCGCAGCCAGATCGGCTCGGGAGATCGCTCGGAGAAGATCCGGACCTACAACTTCCCTCAGGATCGCGTCACCGACCACCGCATCGGTCTGACCGTGCACAACTTGCCTGCAATCATGATGGGCGAGATTACCGAGATCGTTGAATCGCTGATCGCCGCCGACCGTGCGGAGCGACTCTCGGCGGTGGTGTAGCGTGACCGAGCGCGTCTGGACGGTGCGCGACGCGCTGGAATGGACCACGGGCTACCTGGCAAAGAAGCGTATAGAGCAGCCGCGCCTCTCCGCCGAGTGGCTCCTGTCGTCCGCGACGCAGCTCTCTCGCGTGCAACTCTACGCTCTCTACGATCGCCCACTTTCCCCCGAGGAGCTCGTCCGGTTGCGCCAAGCCGTGGAGGTTCGTGCCACAGGAACGCCGCTGCAGTACGTGACGGGCGAGATGCCGTTCAGGCACATCGTGGTCAAGGTTGTGCCCGGAGTGTTCATCCCGAGGCCGGAGACCGAGATTCTCGTCGATAGTGCGCTCGGCGCGACTCGGGGAATCGAAGAGCCTCGAATCGTGGATCTGTGCACCGGGTCCGGGTGCGTCGCATGTTCGATAGCTGAAGAGCGTGCGCAGGCACGAGTGTGGGCTACCGAACTCGATGCGACGGCGTTGGGAGTGGCGCGCGACAACGTCGAGCGCCTCGGGCTTGGCGACCGGGTATCGGTGCTCGAGGGCGATCTGTTCGATCCGCTTCCTCGAGACCTGCGCGGGGGCGTCGACGCGGTCGTGGCGAACCCGCCGTACGTCTCGAGTGAAGACATGAATGACCTGCCCGAAGAGGTCTTCGGCCACGAGCCGCACCTTGCTTTGGACGGTGGGCCGGACGGCCTCGATGTGGCCCGTCGCATCATGCGGGACGCTCTTGAGTGGCTGGCTCCCGGTCGTGTGCTTCTCATGGAACTTGACGAACGTCGCGTCGAAGATGCTGCGAACGAGATGCAGGCATGGTATGAAGGAGTAGAGACCGTTTCGGATCTCGCGGATAGACCCCGGATCGTCTCCGGCAGGCGACCGTGAGGACCGGCACACGAGGGCGGTAACGAGAACGGAGGCGGTTGCCATGAGCAAGGTATACCGCATCGACCCGGAGAATCCCTCCGCGGAAGTCATCAATCTCGCCGCAACAGTACTTCGAGGCGGCGGGATTGTTGTTTTTCCGACGGAAACCGTCTACGGGATCGGTGCATCGGCGCACTCTTGTTTCGGGCCACAAGAGATCTTCGACATCAAGGTCCGACCCCTCGATAAGCCCCTGCCCTGGCTAGTGGAGAACGACGATCTCCTGCTCGACACGTACGGTGTCGACGTGCCCGGCTACGCACACAATCTTGCGAAGGCGTTCTGGCCCGGCGCTCTCACTCTCGTCGTCAGGGCCGCCGATGTGGTCGGCAAGGACTTCCGCGCCGATGACGGCACGGTGGCTCTTCGCAGCCCGGATCACGAAGTCGTGATGGAACTCATTCATGCATCCGGCGGCCCGCTTATCGCGACGTCCGCCAACACCAGCGGTTGGCCCGCACCGGGCGCGTTCGTCGATCTGGAGGAACGCATCATCGCTGCGGCGGATGTGGCCCTCGACGGTGGCGAGACCGCTCACGGGAAGGCGTCCACGGTCGTGGACTGCACGGGACCCGAGCCGAAGATCATCCGCGAAGGTGCTATCCCGGCGGATGCGGTACTGTCGGCCGCGAAGGGTGCCGCATAGAGAGATCGTTTGTACACAGGTTCGTGTACAAGACTGCTACAATCGTCGGTGGCGTTCTGCCGGACGCCTTCGGCGATTGCCTGTCTCGAGCGAGGGGACGAGGAGCGAATGCGCATCGTCATCGGCAGTGATCATGCCGGTTTCGACCAGAAAGAGAGCATAAAGCGGCACATCGCCGAGCAGGGCTACGATGTTGTCGACGTCGGAACCAGCAACAGCGACGACTCCGTGGACTATCCCGATTTCGCTGCCGGAGTGGGGCGCATGGTGGCCGCCGGAGAAGCCGACCGCGGTATCTTGGTGTGCGGAACGGGTATCGGGATGGCTATGGCGGCGAACAAGGTTCATGGAGTCCGCGC
>JAOUET010000219.1 GCA_029858605.1 Coriobacteriia bacterium
GGGTTCGAGAGTGTCGGCCCAATCGGCCAGCTGAGCCACGGCATGCATGATCCACATGGCACCGAGCAGACCGGCGGTTATGGACGCCGGCTTCCCGCCGTCCCGACTCAAGGCGGACAGCAGAAACGCGACTCCGCCTATCGCCAGCATGAACACCGTGCCCGACAGGAACAGCAAGACGTGAGTCTTGGTGGACAGATCGATGTCGTAGTGCGGGCCGAAGATCGCGATCGGCACGAACGTGGCAGCCGCGACCACTGCCGTGTAGGCGACGAAGCCGATGATGCGCGTCACCACGAACCGAACTCGGGATATCGGCTGCGAAAGCAGCAGCTCCATGGTACCGTTGCCGATCTCCGAGCCGATGGCCTTCGACGCATACAGGATGACGGCGCTGCCCACGATCGCGATCCACATCAGACCCAGGTACTCGGCCTGGAAGTACCCGCCCAGCGTCGAGAAGTCTACATCCGTGCCGGCGAAAGCTTGGATGAACTGGGGCGGAAGCGTGTCCACGAGCTTCTGATATTCATCGCCGATGAGCGGCCAGTACCAGCACATCACCCACGAGTAGACGACGAGCCCGACCGAGTACCAGAACAGCCCCACGCGCCGCTGCCGCATCGTGCCGAAGAACAGGTTCCAGCTCATCGCCCATCGCCACCCTCCGGTCCTGCGTCGGCTTCCGGAGACGCGGTCTCATCAGCACAACCGTGCGACTCGGAGGGGGCCTCTTCACGGTAGTACTCCATGAAGACCTCCTCGAGAGATGCGTGTTCGAGGGAGACGTCGGCTACTTCCCTTTCGGCAAGCCGCTTGATCAGGGCGTCTACGTTCTCTCCCTTGACGGTCGCCCGAAGCGAACGCTCACCTGTGAGGCAGACTTCCTCGACCCCGGTCAAGCCGGCGAGGAAAGCCGGTTCGACGGGCTCGGCGAAGGCGATCTCGAGCTTGCGGAGGCGCTTGGATAGCAGGCCGCGCACGCTCTCTTCGGCAGCAAGGTGTCCCTCGCGAATGATGCCGACCCGCTCGCACACCCGCTCGACCTCCGACAGGATGTGGCTCGAGAGGAATAGAGTGGCTCCGTTGCGCACTCGCTCGCCGATGATGTCGAACACGACCTCTTGGTTGAGCGGGTCAAGACCGCTCGTCGGTTCGTCGAGGATGAGGAGCTCGGGACCGTGCATGAGGCCGAGAATCAGTGCCAGCTTCTGCTTGTTGCCCTTCGAGAGCTCCTTGACGCGTCTGCTCGGATCGAAGTCCAGACGTTCGACGAGATCCCTCTCGAGCGGACCCGGTCCACCGCGGAAGCGGGACACGTAGTCCATGTGCCAACGGCCCGTCTCCTTCTCGTACATGAACAGCTCGCCCGCGACATAGCCGATGCGTCCCCGGAGTTCGTGGCCGTCGAGCCGCACCCTCTCTCCGAACACAGTCGCGACTCCGGCGGTGGGCCCGAGCATGCCAAGTAGACACCGTATCGTGGTCGTCTTCCCGGCCCCGTTCGGGCCGAGAAACCCGAATGTCGTGCCCTTCGGCACACCGAACGTCAAGTCCTCGATTCCTCGGTGCTTGCCGTAGTACTTGGTCAGCCCCTCGCACTCGATGACCATCGTCATCGATCGGATCACCGCCTCTTCCTCTTGGTCCCGTGGGCGCTCCCCTTGCGAGCCCCCTCCTTGAGACGCGACATGACTTCGTCCGCCGTCGTCGATTCTATCTCCGAGCGCAACCTCACGACCTGATCTCGCAGCCGCGCGGCCTGCTCGAAATCCAGTGTCTCCGCGGCGGCCGTCATCTCTTCTTCCAGAGTAGCGATAATGCGCAGGACCTCGGTCCGAGGAAGCTCGGCGAGTTCCCGAGCCGTCTCCGCGGCGGTCGTGAGCTGCGCCTCCCCTTCTCGCACGTACTGCACGATGTCGTTCACGGCCTTGCGGATGGTCTCCGGCTGGATGCCGTGTTCCTCGTTGAACGCGACCTGTATCGCCCTGCGGCGGTCCGTCTCCTCGATCGCCGTCCGCATCGATTCCGTTACGTCCTCGGCGTACATGATCACCTGGCCCGACACGTTTCGCGCCGCCCTACCGATCGTCTGGATAAGCGACCGGTGGTTGCGCAGAAAGCCCTCCTTGTCGGCATCCAGAATCGTCACGAGTGAGACCTCCGGCAAGTCGAGACCCTCGCGAAGCAGATTGATGCCGACAAGGCAGTCGAACTCGCCCAGTCGCAGATCGCGAAGGATCTCCACGCGGTCCAGCGTGCCGATGTCCGCGTGCAGGTAGCGCGCGCGAATCCCGTGCTCGGTCAGATAGTCGGTCAGGTCTTCGGCCATCTTCTTGGTGAGCGTGGTGACGAGGACGCGCTCGTTGCGCGAGACACGTTCCTTCACCTCGTGGATCAGGTCGTCCACCTGCCCGGCCACCGGTCGCACGATCACCTCCGGATCGACGAGCCCGGTCGGACGGATTATCTGCTCGACCACGTGCTCGGACACTCCCAGTTCGTAGTCGCCCGGCGTGGCCGAGACGTACACGAACTGTGGTACCCGCCCCTCGAACTCGTCGAATCGCAGCGGGCGGTTGTCGAGCGCGCTGGGCAAACGGAATCCGTGTTCCACCAGTGTGAGCTTGCGCGACTTGTCGCCCTCGTGCATGCCGCGGATCTGCGGAATCGTGATGTGGGACTCGTCGATGACGCACAGGAAGTCGTCCGGGAAGTAGTCGATCAACGTGCTCGGCGGCTCGCCCGGGTCGCGCCCGTCCAGGTGCCTCGAGTAGTTCTCGATGCCGGAACAGAACCCCATGGTCTCGAGCATCTCGAGGTCGTAGTTCGTACGCATCTCAAGGCGCTGCGC
>JAOUET010000039.1 GCA_029858605.1 Coriobacteriia bacterium
GCCAACGGGAACACGAACCCGGAAAGCATGAAGCCCGGAAGGAAACTGATAATGAGCCCCGCCATGTTCGCGACCTCAGTCGATGACGCCCGAGCCGAGATCACCAGGCCGATGGCAAGACAGCACAGCACGAACAGGAACGTCGAGACAACGAAGGTCACGAGATCCCCGCGAAGGGGGACACCGAACACGAGGACACCGACCAGAGTGATTACCGCCATGTCGACCATCCCGAGTATGACCCACGGTGTGACCTTGCCCACCATAAGTTCGCCCCGCCGAAGCGGCGACACCGTTAGCTGTTCGTACGTGCCATGCTCCCGCTCGCGCACGAGTGTGACGGCCGTCTGTTGGATGGTGACGATCATGATGATGACGATCATGAGACCCGGAATGAGAAAGTCTGCGGAGCGGCGTTCGGGGTTGTACCAGGTGCGCGACACGCTTTGGATGCCGCCCACCGAGGCGACATCTACCCCCTCGGCCTCGAGCCAATTGACGCGTACTTGGCGATCGATGGCGCGCGAGAGCGCGACCGAGTAGGTCTGCGCGAGCTGTGCCGAATTCGGCTCGGAACCGTCCACGAACACCGCCAGCAGCGCATCCCCGCCCCGGTTCAACGCCTCGGAGTATCCCGGTGGAACCACGATGGCCACGCGCGCCTCGGAGCGGGCGAATGCCTCGTCTATCTCGGTGGTCGAATCCACGTTCGCGACTACGTGGAAGAAATCGGAATGCTGGAAGTCCGCCAGGGCCTCTCGGCTCGCCTGAGTGCGGTCCTCGTCGAGCATGATGGTGGGGACATTGTCCACGTCGAAGCTGATCGCGTAGGCGAACAGCAGCAGCTGCACGACCGGCATGAACAGCACCGACACGATGATTCGCGGGTCGCGTCGGATGTGGATGAACTCCTTGCGCGCGATGGCCGTGATGCGTCGCAGCACGGCGATCATCGGTCGTCACCGTCTTCGTCGAGGCTCGCCTCTCCGATCGCGTCTCTTGCCGCAGGTTCGGATTGCCCGGACGCATCCTCCTCGTCACGAGGTCTATCGACTTCGGCCAAGTACGCGAATGTGGCCTCCATGTCGACGGGCGTCGGCTGTATGTCGCCGGGTTCGAGTCCGGCTCGCCGAAGGCTGTCGGCCAGCGTGCGCTCGTCTGGTCCGTCCGGCTCGGTCAGGATGCGCAGGGTCTCTCCGAAGATGGTTGCCGAGGCGACGCCCGTGATCTTCTCGAGGACTCGAAGCGCGGCACGCTGCTCCTCGACGACGACTTCGTACAGCGTCCCCGGAAGACGGGCCTTGAGCCCGACAGGGTTGTCCATCAGCGTTATGCGGCCGCGATCCATGAACGCAACCGTCGTGCAGCGCTCGGCTTCGTCCATGTAGGGGGTTGCCACGAAGACCGTGATGCCCTGCCGGCGCAGTCCGGCGATGATTCGCCAGAACTCCCTTCGCGCGACCGGATCCACGCCGGTCGTCGGCTCGTCTAGAAGCAGCAAGTCGGGTTCGTGGATGAGCGTCACCGCCAGGGCCAACTTCTGCTTCATGCCGCCCGACAGATACTGCGCCTGCCGGTGCTGGAATTCGAGAAGGTTGCCGAACTCCAGCAGCCGAAACGAGCGCGCGTCTATCTCCCGCCGATGCACCCCCCTAAGTTCGGCGAAGAACTCCAGGTTCTCGCGAACGGTGAGATCGCCATAGAGACTGAACGTCTGGGACATGTAGCCGATGCGCGGCGTGACCCGCTTCGGGGCTTGAGTGACCGAGCATCCGAACACGAGGGCCTCGCCCTCGGATGGCGCGAGCACGGTCGCGAGCATGCGTATGAGAGTCGACTTCCCCGCCCCATCAGGCCCCACGAGGCCGAAGACCTCGCCCGGTTGCACAATGAGGTCGACGCCGTCGACTGCGGTGACATCTTCGCCGAAGCGTCGCGCAAGACCCCGCGCATCGATTGCCGGGCCAGAAGCCTCGGGCCCGCACTCGGTCTCCTCGGCCGATATGTCGAGGCTCTCGGGCACTAGAACTCCACGTCGACAGGCATGCCGGGCTTCAAGGTGTCCCCGATGTTGTCGACTTCGAGGCGCACCTTGTAGACGAGCTTGACGCGTTGCTCCTCGGTCTCGATGTTCGACGGCGTGAATTCGGCCTCGTCGGCGATGTAGACCACTTTGGCGCTGAATTCGCGATCGGAACCCTCCGCCGCCACCTTCGCCCCGGCGTTGAGCTTGACGTCAGCGATTCGCGTCTCGGGGATGTAGACCGTCACGTACAGGCTCTTCAGGTTCGAGAGTGTCGCGAGCGTCTTGCCGGGCGACGCGTTCTCGCCCACTGTGGCGACGACCTCCGATAGCACGCCCGCGGTCGGTGCCGAGATCGTGGCGTAGCCCGCCTGGACCTGGCTCATGCGCAGGGCGGCGTTCGCTTGGTCGACGCGAGCTTCCGCCTGCCTGATCTCTTCGTTCGCAGCGTCGTCCTTCCTCGCCTGGTCCAGTGCCGCCTGGGCTGCGTCGACACCCGCCTGGGCCTGCTGCACCTGGAGCTGGAGCAACTCGTCGTCAAGCGTGAACAGCACCGTGCCCGATGCGACGGTCGCCCCCTCGCTTGCGACGACGGAGTCGATCCGCCCGGCTATGACCGAGCTGACGACGATCTTCTCGGCCTCCACTGTGCCGCTGGCCGACAGGGGACCTCCGTCACCCTCGGCTCCTTCTCCGAAGTTGGCCCAAAGCCACCATCCGCCGGCTCCAAGGGCTGCAACGACGACTAGGGCGATGACGATTACGATGATTCGCGTCCTCATGACTCCTCCGCTCGGTGCTTCATGGACCCGTGGTCGCAAGCGTATCGATGGACACATCGACCGGCGTTCCCGGTGGGGGAACCCGGCTCCCGTAGATGACGATCGAGACCTCGAGGCCTCGAGCGAGATGGATTACCTTCGTCGCGAAAGACGTCGGAACGTAGTCGTATTCGTTGCCGATCTCGACGACGGCGCCGGCGAGTACGTTGTCGGGCATCGAGTCGGCCTTCACGCGTGCCGAGGATCCCCGCGTGATGAGTTCGCGCTCCTTAGCGGTCACGTACGTCTTCACCACCGTTGCCCGGGAGGGACGGATCGTGACCAGAGGCGTGCCTGCCGTCACCACCGTTCCGGTCGCAACGGAACTGGTGACCACACCGGCGACGGGTGCGGTGATGACGCTGCGCGCTCGCTGAGCTTCGGCGATCTGCGCGACCACATCGAGCGCGTTCGCGATGGCCTCCATCGCTCGAGTGAGCGAATCCAGCGCGGTCACCGCACTTTGTACGTCTGCCGAAGCCTCGTCAAGCTCCTGTCGTGCCGAGTCGAGTTCTTGGATTGCGGTGTCGATCTCGGCGATCGCCGCCTCGAGTTCCGCAACCTTGTCGGCGGGGTCCGGAGTGCCCGTCGGGACCGGCGTCCCGACGAGGAACCGGGCCTGGTCGAGCTGAAGCTGCAGGTCTATGCGTTGGATCTGCAGCTCGGCAGTCCTCGACGAGATTCCGGACCGCTCATCCTCGATATCGGAGACTCCCTCGGACGCTTCCTGGCTGCGCTGGCCTACCGCGGCCAAGTCTGCGCGGGACACGCTGGCTGCGGCGCGTGCTTGCTCGGCATCGGCTGCCAGAACGGCGTCATCGAGGATCATCAAGGTCTGTCCGGCGGTCACGGCATCCCCCGGTCGGACGCCGACCGTCGCGACACGGTTCCATTGTTGGGCGGCAGCCCCACCATCGACTCCAACGGGCGTCTCGGCGCCGCCGATCGCGGGAGTCTCCTCCACAGATGCGAAGCCCGCCTCGATGTCGGGTGTCGGCACCGGCAGCTGCGGCGCTGCGACCTCGACGACATCGTCGGCGACGGTACCCGTGAGCTCTAGAGTCTTCGGCGTTCTTTCGGCGCATGCGGGTGACAGGGAGGACGCGAGCAGCAAGACCACCAGAGTCGCACGAACGCGCAACCCCTTGTCTGATGCCGGTATGCGTGAGGTGTCGCTCACACGTGCCCCCGTTCGAACTTGCATGGTAGAGCAACCGGGAATGCTGTCAACGGCGCGCGGTGCCGCGGGCGCTCGGAGCACGCGACTACACGTTCCAATGCAGCGCCTGCCGCCTTCAAGTCATACCCCAAAGGCTGTGACTGCTTCGCATTCTGATTCGACTGGGCCAAGGGCCTGCGTGCGCCACGACTAGCGCGAACCGCGCTCGTCAGGCATACTATCGCGGGCACCGGCCTGAGAAGCGCTGGTGCTCGGCGTGTCGCCTGGAGCAGGCGGAGCGCCCGGTCCGGGAGCGGCGGCAAGGGTCCGCGGGACCGAGCACAAGGGAGCCACACCACATGGCCGGCATCGTCCTCGTCGGCGCCCAGTGGGGCGACGAAGGCAAGGGCAAGATCACGGACCTGATAGCTGACGACTTCGACTACGTCGTTCGCTTCCAGGGCGGCAACAACGCTGGGCACACGGTCATCCACGCGGGCCGCACGCTCAAACTTCACCTTATCCCGAGCGGGATCATGTACCCGCATATCACGCCCATTATCGGCAACGGTGTAGTCATCGACCCGAAGGTCCTGCTCGAGGAGATGGACGAGTTGCGCGAGCAGGGCCTGTCCACGCACCGGCTCCTCATCTCATGCAACGCGCACCTGATCATGCCCTACCATCGCGACCTGGACGGGGCCAGCGAAAGGCGTCTCGGCAAGCTTGAGATAGGGACCACTCGTCGCGGCATCGGCCCCGCCTACATGGACAAGGCCTCACGCATGGGCCTGCGCGTGCAGGATCTCACCGACGAGCACATCTTCCGCAAGAAGCTCGATGCTGCGCTCAGCGAGAAGAACGACATCCTCTCGAAGGTCTACGGTCTGCCGACCTACACCGTCGACCAGATCGCCGAGGAGTATCTCGCGTACGCCGAGCGCATCAAGCCCTACATCGCGGAGACCTCGACGCTGATCAATCGCGCACTCGCTGCCAGCCAGTGGGTCCTCTTCGAGGGTGCTCAGGGGACGCTCTTGGACATCGACCACGGCACCTACCCCTTCGTCACCTCTTCCTCGCCGACGGCGGGCGGCGCCTGCACGGGCACGGGAGTCGGGCCGAAGAAGATCGACAGGGTTCTCGGCATCGCCAAGGCCTACATCACGCGCGTCGGATCGGGACCGTTCCCGACGGAACTCCACGACGAGACCGGTCGCCACCTGATCGATGTAGGCAATGAGTATGGTACGACCACGGGGCGTGAGCGCAGAGCCGGCTGGTATGACGGCGTCATCGTGCGCTACGCGGTACACGTGAACGGCCTCACCGATCTCATAATCACGAAGCTCGACGTGCTCTCGCAGTTGGAGACGATCAAGGTGTGTGTCGCCTACGAGCACGAGGGACATCGCTACAACGAGTTGCCCTGTCACCAGAGCACGTTCCACCATGCGCGGCCGATCTACGAAGAACTTCCGGGTTGGCGGTCCGACATCACACAGTGCAAGACTTTCGAAGAGCTGCCGGCAGCGGCCCGAGACTACGTTTCTTTCATCGAGGACCTGGCAGAAGTACCCGTTGCGATGATCGCAGTGGGTCCGAGTCGGGAACAGACGATCATGAGACGCTGGAAGGGACGCGTGTAGGTTTCGTGGCGTCAGCCGCGGGCATACAGTTACGTATCACCCACATTCGTGCGCCCCACCGCAACCGTTGGTAGAATGATTCGGCGTGTCTTTGTGGGGGAGGACACAGCCACACCGACCTGAGAGGTTCGTTCGTGACCAAGTCTTGGACCAAAGAGCACAAGGGTGTCCTGGTGTTTGCAGACGCGATTCCCGGGGCGCTTACGTGGATAGCGTTCTTCTCGGCGTTGGTCGGCCTCCTCGTCTTTCCCAGGGCCTGGCTGACGTTCTGCGCGTGCTTCATGTGCTACTTCGTGCTTCGGATGGTGTTCACTCTCGTCTTCTACGTCACGGGTGAGTACCGAATCCGTTCGTGGGAACGCTGCGACTGGACGGCAGGCGAGCATTCGGCCGGACCCGGCGGCTTCAGCCCGGCGGAGGCGTGGCACGTCGTGATCGTGCCCAACTACAAGGAACCTGTCGAGATTCTCGAGCGCACGCTCGATGGTCTGGCGATACAGCACCGAGCGGCAGAGCGGGTGGTCGTCGTTCTAGGCATGGAGGAGCGCGAGTCAGGTTCCGCCGAGAAGGGCCGCATACTTGCCGAGAAGTATGCGGACCGGTTCGCCCGCGTTCTCGTCACGGTGCATCCGGGCGGTTTGCCCGACGAGCTTCCCGGGAAGTCATCGAACCAGTCGTGGGCGGCAACGGAGGCGTACGAGGTGCTCGCCAACGAGATGGACGTGCCCCTCGATCGCATGACCGTGACGTCGTGCGACGCGGACTCCGTGTTGCACCCGCGCTACTTCGCGGCCGTGTCGAAGATGTTCGCTCTCGACACGCGGCGCCACGCTCGATTCTTCCAGGCTCCGCTCTTCTACACCAACAACCTGTGGCAGGTTCCCGGGCCGACTCGCTTCACGATGTGGCTCGGGCATGCTTGCCAGCTAGCGGAACTCGCGGTGCCTTTCTACGAGCCACTCCCCATTTCCACGTACACCCTGAGCCTCCAGACCGCCGCTGAGGCTGGCTGGTGGGATCCGATGGTGATAGCCGAAGACTGGCATAACTACCTGAACGTGATGTTCGAGCGCCGCGGCGACGTCAAACTGTTGCCCGTCTTCCTTCCGACGCGCGGGGATGCGACCGACGGCGACTCGTTCTTCTCGGGTCTAAAGAACCGGCACGACCAGGTGATGCGGCATTCGTGGGGTGCGGAGGATTGCGCGTACGTTCTGCGGCGCATCGTGAAGGAACGCCATTTCCACGGCCCGGCGATCTTCCGGTTCGTCCAAGTCCTGCACGATCACGTGATGCGCACCGCTGGCTGGTTCCTGGTCATCAGCACTTACTTGCTCGTTCCTCTCGCGAAGCCGGTCTATGCGGCGTCCATGACGCGAGTGATCGTGGTCGATCACGGCATCCCGATTCTGCCGTACGTGCTGGGCACCGGAGCCGTGGCCCTGGTGACCACCGTGGCGATGCAGGTAGTTCGCTTCCCTCCGCCCGGCGGGTGGAAGTCGCCCAAGCTCGTACTGGAACTCGTCTTCCATTGGCTTACAATGGCCTTCTTCGGCTTCTATCTGGGCGCGCTTCCTGCGTGGAGGGCTCAGACGAGACTCATGTTCGGGATTCCGCTCGTCTACAAGGTCACGCCGAAGCGAGCGGTCCGGGAAGCGGCGGCCTAGCACACTTGCTGCCGGTCGGGAGAGGCGCATGCGAGTACTCGTGCTCGGCGGGGGTGGGCGAGAGCACGCCATCGTCGCGAAACTGATCGAGTCACCGTCGGTCGAAGATGTTCTTGTCGCACCCGGCAACGGGGGCACCGCCTCGGTTGCGACCAACGCCACCGTCAATGCCGAAGACGGTGCGGCTGTGGCAGCTTTCGCCCTCGACCGGGGTGTGGATCTAGTCGTGATCGGACCCGAAGCGCCACTGGTGGCCGGCGTCGCAGACGCAGTGCGGGACGCCGGGGTGCCCACGTTTGGTCCGGGGGCCGCCGGAGCCAGAATCGAGGGCTCCAAACGGTTCGCCAAAGAGCTCATGGTGCGCCACGGTATCCCAACGGGATTCTCGGAGTCGTTCACCGATGAAGCTGGTGCGCTCGACTATCTGGCCGAAGTCGGAGCGCCCATCGTGGTCAAGGCCGATGGGCTCGCCGCTGGCAAGGGTGTGACGGTCGCGATGGACATCCACACCGCGCGCGAGGCGGTTCGAGATTGCTTCGCTGGCATGTTTGGCGAAGCGGGTTCGACGGTTCTCATCGAGGAGTTCCTGTCCGGCCCCGAATGCTCGATTCTTGCGTTCGTTGATGGCGCCACCGTCGTGCCGATGGCGCCGGCCCAAGACCACA
Source organism: Coriobacteriia bacterium (assembly GCA_029858605.1). Classification (GTDB taxonomy): domain Bacteria; phylum Actinomycetota; class Coriobacteriia; order Anaerosomatales; family JAENZW01; genus JAENZW01. Next base: position 7,985 of record JAOUET010000039.1, read on the forward strand.
AGCGCGCTTTCGATGGAGACGAAGGGCCGAACACCGGTGGAATGGGGGTCTACTCGCCGGTGCCGATCGTGACCGACGGGGAGCATGCAGCGATGCTGGACGTGTTGGAGCGGACAGCGGTCGGGCTGCGGTCCGAGGGCATCGACTACCGGGGGGTCCTGTACGGCGGCTTCATCCTCACGGACGAGGGCCCCAAGGTGCTCGAGTTCAACGCGAGGTTCGGCGATCCTGAGACGCAGGTGGTTCTTCCTCGGCTGGAAGGCGACTTTGCCGAGATACTGCTCGCGACTGCGACGGACAGGCTTGCGGACACTTCGATCTCCTGGCGCGACGAATGGGCGGTGTGCGTCGTGCTGGCGTCCGGCGGCTATCCCGGCGACTATGCGAAGGGCAAGCCGATCCGTGGCATCGCGGACGCCGAATCGCTATCGGGTGTCATCGTCTACCACGCGGGCACCTCTCTTGACGGTCGCGGAGCCCCACTGACAGCGGGCGGGCGGGTTCTGAACGTCGTTGCGCTCGGATCCGACTTCGCGAGCGCACGCGAGCGTGCCTACGAGGCGGTCGAGCGCATCTCGTGGGACGAGATGTTCTTCCGCACCGATATCGGAGCGCGAGCCGCGCGAGGCCGTTCGGCCTGGGAAGCATAGGCCCCGCATGTTCGCAGAGCGGCTGCTCACCGCGGTAGTCCGCAGGGCGAACTGCCGCTATCTGCGCCTCGAGCCCGCCGATGCGAATGAGCTGCCGGTACCGCGTCCCGGCGTCAGATACATGCTCTACGTGCACGTCCCGTTCTGCACGAGGCTGTGCCCGTATTGCTCCTTCAACCGGTATCCGTTCGAGCAGGAGCGCGCAGAGGAGTACTTCAAGCGGCTTCGGGCGGAGATGCGGATGATTTCCGATCTGGGATACGATTTCGCCGGGATGTACGTCGGTGGCGGGACGCCCACCGTGATAATCGAGGAACTCGTGGAAACGATCGATCTCGCTCGCGAGTTGTTCTCGATTCGTGAGGTGTCGAGCGAGACGAACCCGGATCACCTCGTACCCGAGGTCGTCGATCCTCTGGTCGACAGGGTGCATCGTTTCAGTGTCGGCGTGCAGAGCTTCGACGACGGCCTGCTCGAGCGAATGGACCGCTTCGACAAGTACGGCTCGGGTGAGGAAATGCTCGAGAGAATCCAATCGGTCGCGGGACGCTTCCACTCGCTCAATGTCGACATGATATTCAACTTTCCCAGTCAGACCGAGCGGATGCTGGAGCGCGACGTGGAGATGCTAATCGCGTCTGGCACGAACCAAACGACGTTCTACCCGCTCATGGCATCTCCGGCAGTGCGCGAATCACTGCGCCAAAGCGTGGGCGAGGTCTCCTACGCTCGAGAGCACGACTTCTATGAACTGCTGTGCGACCGGCTCGGGGGCCGTTTCGAGCACGCCAGCGCTTGGACGTTCTCTCGTGTCGGTGGCGGGATGATCGACGAGTACATAGTCGACTATGACGAGTACGTCGGAATCGGGTCGGGCGCATTCAGCTTCCTCGACGGGGTCCTGTGGGTGAACAGCTTCTCGCTGGCGGACTACACGTCGCGAGTTGACGCCGGGCTGACACCCGCAACGACGTTTCGCACTTTCTCGGTCAAAGAGCAGATGCGTTACCGGTTCATGATGGGACTCTTCGGCTTGGAGTTCGACAAGCGCAGTTTCGCGCAGGATTTCGGCATGACTGCCGAACAGGGGTTGCCCGTCGAGATGGCGTTCATGCGCGCCGCCGGGGCATTCCGGACAAACGATGCCGAGCGCGCGACGCTCACCGACAAAGGGAGATACCTGCTGGTGGCGATGATGCGCGAGTTCTTCGTGGGAGTGAACGTCGTGCGTGACCAGGCGAGAGCCGCTCTGCCGCCGGAGGAGAGGAACCTGCTCTTCGGCGAGACGGAAGAGTGCACCGAGTTCCAGGCTGCTGCTGCGGCTCAAACCGAGGACGCAGAGCACTTTCCACTCCCGCCCGAGTCGAGGCGGTAGCTGAGGGCGGAAGAGGCGAGCGGACCTTGCGCGTGCCTCGATGCTCCGGTACTTTCGACTGGTTGCAGCCCGGAAGGGGAGGCCATCAATGGCTGACACGGCACTCGTAGGCATCATCGTGGGTTCGAAGTCGGACATGGCCGTGATGGAGGAGTGCACTGCCCAGCTCGAGGAGTTGGGCGTTGCGCACGAGGTGCTGGTCGCCAGCGCGCATCGCAATCCCGAGCGAGTGCGTGAATGGGCTGGTACCGCTGCGGACCGGGGGCTGAAGGTGATCGTGGCGGCGGCAGGCAAAGCCGCGCACCTCGGCGGGGTCGTTGCGGCGATGACCACCCTGCCCGTGATTGCCGTGCCGATGAAGACCTCCGATTTGGGAGGACTCGACTCTCTGCTGTCGATGGTCCAGATGCCGACCGGCGTTCCGGTCGCCTGCGTGGCCATCGACGGCGCCAAGAACGCAGCGATCCTTGCGACGCAGATTCTCGGCACGTCGATGCCCGAGTACGGCGAACGCGTCGCGGCACTCAAGCGAGAGCTGGCCGATTCCTAGGACTGACCAACGCCACGGGCGAGATTCGAGCGTGGTGCCGGGGCACCGGCGTCGACACGCGATGCTTGCCCGCCTCAGGCGCCACCAATCTCAGTTGCAGATGTGCCGATACATGTGGTGTCGGACCTGGCGCGTCTTGGTGGCATCGTTCCACGTGGAGGGCGGCAGAACGAACGTGCTCGCGAGGGCAGGATGTCCTCTGGGCCCCCCGAAGCGACGACATCGCCGGTCATCGGCATCTCCCCCGTCCACGAATCCCCATCATTTCCCGCTCGATTTCGGTCGAATGAATCCGCGCGCGACCGATGCCGCGAACCTCTCGCGTCGCCGCAGCGACTGCCACAAGGGCGGTCGCTCGTCTACGCCGAAGTGTCAGGATCACGCTGCACCTGGCGTGTACCTTGCTCCGGCAGAAGGTGACAAGAGGAGCGCACGTGGACTTGCTGCGAAAAGGAACTGCCGACGAGGCGCCCATCCAACAGACGCGACCTTCGATCGATCTGAAGGCTTCATCTTCGACTGCCACCGCCACTTTTGCGGCGGGTTGATTCTGGGGTCCCGACGCCCGGTTCGGGCTCGTCGATGGTGTGGTTCGAACGCGCGTGGGCTATGCGGGCGGGACCGCGCCGGACCCGACCTATGATCTCCTCGGGGATCACACCGAGTGCATCCAGGTTGACTACGATCCCGCGCGCATTCCGTACGAGGATCTCGTGGAGGCGTTCTGGGCCGTGCACAGCCCGCTCAAGCCGGCGCTTTCGACCCAGTACGCATCGCTGATTCTCTGTCACGACGCGGAACAGCTGTCTGTAGCACGCGCGTCCCGCGAACGCGTTGCCGGGCGGGTCGGCAGACGCGTGCACACGGAGGTGCGCATGCTGGATCGTTTCTACGTGGCCGAGGACTACCACCAGAAGCACGCGCTGCGTGGCGATTCCGTGCTGGTTTCGGAAGTACACGGCTACTGCCGTGATGAAGCGTCACTCCGCGACTCTACCGCCGCCGCCCGCCTGAACGGGTACGCATACGGACTGGGCTCGCGGGTGCGAGTGGAGATGGACATCGAGTCACTCGGGCTGAGTGACGTCGGGGCGCGTCACCTTAGGTCGATTGTGCGGAACGGCCGGTAGGGGCGCACGCCAATGGTGAAGAGAATCGACAGAACCGATGACGAATGGCGGGCGCTGCTGACGCGGGAGCAGTTCCGCGTGCTAAGGCGATCCGGGACCGAGGCGCCGTTCTCCGGGGAGTATTCGGATCTGGAGGACGCCGGGACCTACTCGTGTGCCGGGTGCGGAAACCCCGTGTTCTCGTCTCAGGCAAAGTACCGTTCCGAATGTGGTTGGCCGAGCTTCTTCGCCCCGATCACCGAGGATGCGGTAACCGAGTACGTCGATGCCGGTTTCGGGATGATTCGCATGGAGG